>CALHTB010000008.1 GCA_938038785.1 uncultured Acidimicrobiales bacterium | reverse complement strand
GCCCATCATCTTCTTGCCCGACGAGAACGGCGAGGCGAACATCCCACCGGTCGACTTCGGCGGGTTCGGCTCGGCGGTCATCATCATCTTTAGCGACGGCGAGGACACCACCGAGCAAGATCCTGCACCGCTCGCCGAACTCGCGGCGACGAACGGCATTCGCATCTACCCGGTGGGCATTGGCACCACCGAAGGAGCTGTCATGGAGCTCGATGGCTTCTCGATGTCATCGTCGCTGAATGAAGAGTCGCTCCAAGACCTGGCCGACCGCAGCAACGGCACCTACTTCCGAGCCGAAACGGTCGACGACCTCGCCGCGGTTACCGACAACATCGAACGTGACCTCGAAGTCAACGAAGAGCTATTCGAGCTAACCAGCTTCTTTGGCATCGGCGCCCTCGTGTTGTTGGCCTTGGCCGCCCTCGCGGCCATGCGCCTGAAGGGACGGACGCTATGAGCTTCGCTTGGCCGCTCATGCTGCTCACCCTCCTGGTGCCGCTGCTCATCCTCATTGCGTACCTGCTCATGCTGCGGCGACGCAAGAACCGTGCGATCTCCTATGGCAGCCTGTCGCTGATCCGCGAAGCCGACCCCACTTCAGCACCGTGGAAGCGCCATATACCCACGGCGCTACTTCTGCTTGCGATGACCAGCCTCAGCATCGGCGCGGCCCGACCACAGGCGGTCGTGCAAGTTCCGCTGAGCCGCACGTCCATCATCTTGGCGCTCGACGTCTCGCTGTCGATGTGTTCGACCGACGTCGCCCCCAACCGTCTTGCCGTCGCCCAAGAGGCCGCACGCATCTTCGTCGAGAACCGCGACGACGGCACCCAAATCGGCATCGTTTCGTTCGGCGGCACCGCCGAGCTCGTCGTGTCACCCACGAACGAAACCGAAGAGCTGGTCACAGCAATCGACGGCTTCACTGCGTCGTTGGGTACGGGCATTGGCAACGCCACACTTCGTGCGCTCGATGCCATCGCCGAGGTCAACCCCGATGTAGAGCGGGCAGCGATCGACCTGAGCGATAGCGTCGACCGTGCGGCGATCGAAGCGTCTGGCGAGTACGTGCCCGACATCGTCGTGCTGCTCACCGATGGCGCCAACAGCCAGGGTGTCGAACCACTGGTGGCAGCCCAACAAGCCTTCGACCGCCAGGTGCGCGTCTTCACCATTGGCTTTGGTGGCGACGAGATCGCCGACATGGTGTGCGCCCCCGACCAGATCGGGCCGAGCTCCTTCGCTCCCGGCTTCGGGTTCTCCGATGGCCGCCCAGACCTCGGCAACACCACCCTCGACGAGCTGCGACCGTTCCTCGTCATTGACGAACCAACGCTGCAAGAGGTGGCGTCACTCACGGGCGGAGAGTACTTCCGAGCCGAGGACTCCGAAGCCCTGATCGACGTGTTCAACCAGCTGCCAAGCCAAATCGTGTTGCAGGAGCAAGACACCGAGATAAGCGTGGCCTTCCTCGCCGCCGCCTTCGTGCTGCTACTCCTAGCCCTCGCCGCCAGCCTCCGCATTAACAGGGGCCGATAATTCAGGTCCAGTCAAAGGTCTGGACGGTGATGTTGTCGACCGGGTCGAACCAGAGCAACACTTCGTCTGCGCGCCGCCGTTCCGGAAGTTCCAACCAGCGGCTGAGCCAACGAACACGAGAGCGGCCCCGTCGCGACGCTTCAGGTTTGCGTAGGAGTAATGGTCGGTATCCACCACAAAGTTCGCCGGCGGAGAAGGGCCAACCGCCCAATTTCCGGCCCATGGCTGGTCCTTGAACTGCCCTAGAGGTTCCCTTCCCGGCTGCCACCCTGACTCTCGGAATGCATCTCTGTGTTCGTCGTAGCTTGCTTGTTCGATTGGATATTGGCGCAACAGCTCGACTGTCAAAGGCTTCTCGGCCAAGTCAGGGTTCTCAACTGCGAAATATCTGAAGTCGCCAAGAAACTCATAGCCGCCGTCCACTATGCGAAACGAGATCCAGTTCGGGCCGAAGAAGTCGTTCCATCACCCAAGTCCCACTCTTTCGAGCCGTCAACCGACACCACCACGTCAGCGACACAGCCCTTAGCGCCAAAGCCGTCGCAAGCATCATCAAAAAACATGCAACACGCCTCGGCTGCCCACGACTTCGCTGGCCACTCGCTACGACGCGGATTCTCCACCGAAGCAGCCCGAGCAGGCGCACCCGAACGAACCATCGCCCGCACCACCCATCACACCTCCACCCGAGGCCTCAAACCCTACATAGCCGACGCAGACCTCTTCACCGACCCACCCAACCGATACCTCGACCTCTAACATCAGCGCTGTAACACAACCGCACCACAAAGTTGACGGAATAACGCGTTTACTACTTCGACCCAAAAAGGATTCATGCCGGGGAGAGTAACTCCCCGGCATCAATCCACGGGCAACTGCAAGTAGGAACGCCGAAACAATGCAAGTCCTATCGCGCTACGGGTGCAGCTGTTTCTGAGTACCTAGCGGGCTACTTTCTGGGAGTCGATGAGCGTCTCGAGCGAAGGCTCTTCTTCGAGCCACACGTCGGCGAACTCGTGTTCAAGGAATGGCATCGCCGTAATCTCATCTGCGTCCGACAAACTGCCGACCAACATGCCATCCATTTGAACGCCCTCAGCCCCGCCAAACACGGCTGAGCGGTCCACGAAGAACGCAGCGCGTCCTATCTTACGGTACCCCTCAAGATCGTCTAGGCCTGCTCCGGCGGGAATCGAAACTCCGATCACGACGGTTTGCTCTTCGCCGTTCGTCAGGCCATCTGAGGCGACCTGCGACTCAACGTCGACAACTAGGTCCACCGTTTTCCAGGTCGCTAGTGAGCTATCGAAGCCCACCTCGATCGGTGGCGGGAGTTCGCCTCGCTCAAGTAGCGTTGTGAGTTCGGCCACCTGTTCCCTCGGAAGCTCGCCCAAGACTGTCTTTTCACCGCCTTCGTGTTCGGAGAGGGTCGATTCGTCAATATCGACATAGCCGTTGTTTCCCCGGATCTCGACGACTTGACCAACCAGAATTCGGCTTGACTCTGTTGTGAACCCGTCGAGGGAATCGGGCAACGTGTCGTAAACGGCACCACTTAGTCGGCCTTGAATCAACTGGCTTGTCTGCGCCACCTCGCTCGACGTCAACGCGTTCTCGGCGGGTTCGGGGGTTCCGCCGCATGCCGCTACTACCAGCAGCATCGCTCCCGTTAGGTATCCAATGACCTTGTTCTTGTTCATTCGTATGTTCATGTTTAGTTCTCCTTACCAGCTCGAGAAGTGAGACGTATCGTGGCCTGAGTAGCCGCTCGTGGCTCCACCACCGAGGCTTGATTTCATGCAGCCGGGATCGCTGGTACGGAACCGGTGCTTAAGCCCCAAGGCGTGCCCAGTTTCATGACATGCAAGGACCTTGTTCTTGAACACACCGAAGTTGTTGGTGTCACTCGTATCGAATCGGAGGTAGTGCCTGTTACATTCCCCGCTCGCGCTCCAGTGGTTCCGGCACTTCGCTAACCCGACTTTGTTGCCTGGGGAAGCGTCCCAGTCAAGGCCACATTGTGTCGTGTAATTTGCGTCGAAGATCACGAAATCGGTGTTGACGGTGTTCGACGAGTGTGAGAACGACGTCATCCCGTAGACGCTCTGCAGCCGCGGCAGATGCCAGTTCATAGCGTCCTTGACGTTCTGCGTGGTCGCAGTTGGACTCATGTAATACGTGTGTATGTCCGAGTCAGTCATATTGCCCGTTGAAGCAGAACAGCTCGACGACGAAAGCCCCGTCGCTCCGAACCAATTCGCCCCAGCCGCAGAAACGGTCGCCAGCAGTCCCATAGTCGTCAGCGCAATGGCCGCAACCACCACCCGGGAGCCAAACCTTGCCCTTTGTACCCAGAATCTCATATCTCAACGCCTTTCAGATATGTTCCCGCGCTCTGCGTACAACCAATAGCAACCACATCAGCGATGCGAATACCAGTCACCTCGATAGATCACGCATAGCAAGAACTGTCGCGCCGCCGTTCGACGCTCGCCGCATCTTCGCCCACAATTGCGTGGCTTCGATCCTCAGACCGCTACGTATGCAAGTACTAACACAGGCCTGACGAATCATCTCCTGGACTGCCGTTATTCCCGCAATATTGCGATGTAGTTCCGATTTCGTACTCTCGAGTTATCGCCGGATCTTCCTCATTCATGGCGAAACGTTAGCTCCGCCAACGGGCATCCGCTCCAACACCGGGCTACAGGACCGGCTCGATAACATGCGCATCAATGACCTCGATCACGATTCCGTTTCCCGACGACTGGCATGTGCACCTGCGCGACGGGGCAATGCTCGATGCGGTCGTTGGGTACACCGCCCGACGGTTCCGGTACGCCATGGTGATGCCGAACGTCGTTCCGCCTATCACGTCGGTGGCTGACGCTGCTGCATACCGTGATCGAATCCTGGGGAGTGCCCCAAGTGACGCCGTGGACTTTCGCCCGGTCATGGCGCTGTACTGCTCCGATGCGATCGACCTCGCCGACCTGCGCACTGGCATTGCCGACGGCGTGGTCGCCGCAGTGAAGTACTACCCCGCTGGCGCAACCACGAACTCTGAAGCTGGCGGCACCTCGCTACTTGCGTTCCGCGAGTTATTCGACGTGCTCGCCGATACCGGCACCCGCCTGCTCGTGCACGCCGAGTCCACCGACCCGAGCATCGACATCTTCGACCGCGAAGCTGCGTTCCTCGATAACCAGCTCGCTCCCCTGTGCGAGGCCATGCCCGAGCTCCTCGTCACCGTCGAGCACGTGTCGACACGCGCCGGCGTCGAGTTCGTGGCGGCGCACCCCCACGTCGCCGCAACCGTGACACCGCATCATTTGGCCCGCGAGCGCTCTGACCTGCTTGCCGACGGCATGCGCCCCGACCTGTATTGCAAACCGGTCATCAACAGCAGCGAGGATCAGGCAGCCCTTGTCGAAGCGGTCACCACCGGGGACCCGGCGTTCATGATGGGCACCGACTCCGCCCCACATCCAACCACTGCGAAGTACGGGCCAAAGGCCAAGGCCGGTGTGTTCAACGCGGCGTACGGGCTCGAAGTGGTCGCCGACGTGTTCGACCAACACGACGCGCTTTCGCAGCTCGGGGCGTTTGTATCGGGTAACGGCTGTGCCATCTACGGCGTTGAGGCCCCCGAGCACACGTTGGAGCTGTCGAAGGAGACCATGGATAAGGACCTCGCCGCAGAGCTCTCGACATCGGCAGGCGACAGCGTTGTCCTGTTCGGCACCGAAGAAGCCAGCCGTTGGACCGTTCGCTAAGCGATCACGCTCTGCCGGGCCAACCGCACTTGACGTTTACGCCTGGCGAATAGTGAACGACCGGGTCGCCGACGGGCTGGGACAGGCCTGTTGCTGCGACGAGCTCGTCATCCCATGATGGACCGTGGCTCGATGCAGCGGCCATGGCTCATGGTACATCGTGGCGTACGAGCGGTATTTCCACACCGAGCCGTACAGCGCCCACCGGGCCGTAAGGAAGTTGTCCAAGTCGGTCACATCGCCCGGCTCGATTCGGTCACCCACCTCGACATCGACCATCGAGGTAACCCCGCGTGGCTTCGGCCACCGCCGGGTGGCTTCGTAGCGAAGGCGATCGCCGGGGCCAGACATTTCCGCAGTCGTGATCGCCCGGTCGGGGCCCGTGCGCACGACCGACATGTCCGACCAGAAGTACGGCACTTGGTAGGTGGCACGTGCGGTGACAACCGCTGGCAACGACGACGCTTCAAGCGACCAGAACCACACCCCCGGTTCGCCGCTCGGGCCATACACATAGCTGCGCACGTTCGTTTCGGGAAAGTGCAGAATTCGTTCCATCGTTGGAGCGAACGGCACGTCCACCTCCATCTCGAAGGGAACGAGGCCCACCCACGCTGACCCGTCGAAGCTCTCAACGGTGTACTCGTCGGGGACAAGCGCTTGCACTTCCTCGACCGGGAACCGCCAGTGCAACATGGTGAGGTTCAACCACCGCATTCGCATCGGGGTGCGGTTGATGGTGTGCGGGCAGATCGGCGGGTACCGCTCGGTTTCGACCATCAGCTATGCGTTCGTCTCTGTCGTGAAGGTGATGTCGTACGCGCCGCCGCTGCGGTTCGACACATCGCGGACGTGGACGCTCAGCACTTGAAAGCTCGTGACGGTGAATTCAACGCGACTGTCGGTTGACCCCTCAGCGGCATCGTCGTTCTCTGCAACCAGCGCACCGGACTCATCGTAAATCTCAACAACCGGGTCAAACCCACCGTCGGATACCACCTGCACGGTGAGGGTCTGTGGCGTGAGCTCAACCAGACCGGTCTCGTCTTCGTCGTCGGTTGCATCGGGGCCGGGATCGGGCACCACGGTTCCGACACCGATCTCCCACTCGTGCGCCGTTCCCCCGGCGAGCCGGTCGGTTCGCCGAAGCTCGCTGTTCTCCCCCGAATCGAGTTGCTCTCGAGGCACCGGTTCGGGAGTCCAATCGTCGCAGTCGATTGGGCCGCTACCCGCGGTTGGCCTCGACCGGTTGATCAGCCAGTACGACTGGCCGCGGAACTGCCCTGGGACCATGTCATAGGTGATGTCCCAGCGGGTGCAGGTGCTCGCACCGTCAAAGCCAAACTCGCTGTCCTGAGTACTGGTAAACACCGACCGCACTTCGAGGACCGAGCCGACGTTGGTTACGTCGCGAATGCGCCAATCCCACAGCTTGCTGGTGGCCTGCCCTTCAGCCCACACCGCCCGATCGCTACTGTCGCGGATCGCAGGTCCGAGAAGATCGAAGGCGTCCTCGGCACGTGAGGAGTTGATGCTCTGGCTGTAGACGGCAAAGGTGCGTTGGAGGTCGGGAATCTGCGGGTGGCTCGTATCGGCGGCGATCAGTTCGCCCGCAACAGCGTCGATCTCGGACAGGTCGACGTTGCCCACGCAGAAGGTCTCCGGAGGTGGTGACGGTGCGCTCACCCACCCGGCGAGCTGCTCTCGAACGTCGGCAAAGGCAACAGCGCTTAACGGAGCGGTGATTGCGCCGCTATCGTCCGCAGCGACCGAAACGATGCCAATGACTTGGCCACGCTGGTCGATGAGTGGTCCGCCGCTGCTACCCAACTCGGCGTCAGCATCGGTGCGCAGCAACGTTGCAGGTTGGGACTCGTCGACCGAGGCCAACCGGCCCACCGTCAGTGTGAGCGGCAGCGACACTGGACGCACCAGCGCTCCGACCTCGGCTCCGACACGGGCCGGGCGCTTCGAGAACTCCATCGGGGTAATGTCGACAACCGGTTCGTCGAGCACAAGCGCAGCCACGTTGCGCTCGGGGTCATGTCCAAGCACTCGCGCTTCGATGCTCTTGCCGTCGATGCTCACCACTAGTTCAGCGGCATCGACCACCACCGACGCGGCGGTGTACACGACCGTGTCGCCGACGAGGAAGCCCGTGCCCTGGTTGGCGGTGTCGCACGCAACGGCGGTGACGCTCGCCACCGCAGGCCGGAGCTCTTCGAAGAGCTCGGCGAATTCTCGAATCGGCGGTTCGGTGGTTGTGGTGGTCGGGTCGATGGGCTGAGCGCTCACGGGCGGCGCTGTAACGGTTGGCGCGGTGGTCGACAGATCGGTGGAGTCAAGCCCATCGGAATCGGTGTCAGCAGCGTTCGACGACGAACCGCCATCGTCGGTGCGCGCCATCATGTATCCCATCGCACCCACGAACAGCATCAGCACGGCGACCGCCACGCCGATTGCCACGCTCTTCATCGTGCTGTTGTTCATGAGGTGAGACCCATAGGGCGAGCGTAATCGCCAAGTCTCACCGCGCTTGGTCATCGGGGTGCTGTCCCCGCCTGTAGCTACAGCAGCGAGTCGGGAATGGGCACCACTCGAGCACGCAGCCACTCGCCCAAGCTTTTCGCCTGCGCGTCGGTCCTGGTGGACGCAGCGACGCCGTCACCGAGCAGGCCTGCAATCACGAAGTTGAGCGCCCAGACGTTCTCGAAACGATGGCGGGTTACGTCGAGCGGCGCCGACTCGGGCAGCAGCTCTTGGAGCTTGCTGACGGTGAGGAACGCGTCAAGCCACTGCCACGCTTCAGCGCTGCGGGCGAACACCCCGACGTTCGCATCCCCGCCTTTGTCGCCTGATCGCGCTCCGATGATCGTTCCGAGCGGAGCCATGGTTGTGGGTCCGGCGGGAAGGCTGGTCGAAGGCTCGGGTTGAGATACCTCGGCTTCTTCGACACCGCCTTCTCCGACACCACTTTGAGGAAGCGTCGATTCGACCGTCGTTGTGGCCCCGCCGACCGTAGTGACCAAGGCTGGTGCAAGGTCGCGGGCAATGAGCGCGGGTGAGTAGACCCCGAACGGCCCTGCGCTGCTCGGTGCTCCGCTCAGTGCGTGCATGCCGGGGATGCTGGCCAGTGCGGTCTGAATCACCGCATCCGAGAATGCCCGGCCTACCTTGTCCTTGTCAGCGTCTTTGACCGTGATGGTCCACCGCGCAGTCGCCATGTCGTTGGTTGCCGGGTCGTCATGGTCGGTGCGGGAGAGTTTGATCGACACGTCTTCGAGTTCGTCGGCCGAATAGGGGTAGGCGTCCCAGAACACCGCCTCGCACAGCTGTGCCTTTTCTTCAATATCGAGCCCAACAAGCCCGAGGGTCACCGAGTTGCGAAACCCACCCATCTGGTTCGTCGCTACCTTGAGCGTCTCTGGCGGTCGTTCGCCCTTCACCCCCGACACACGCACACGGTCGGGGCCAATCTGGTCGAGTGTGACCGTGTCGAAGCGCGCCGTTACGTCGGGCCCGAGATATTTCGGCCCGCCGATCTCGTAAAGCAGCTGACTCGTGACGGTTCCGACCGACACCAACCCGCCGGTGTTGTCGTGCTTGCCAATTACGCTCGACCCGTCCGATGCAATCTCGGCCCAGGGGTATCCGAAACGGGCCTGGCCGTCAGCCCAGCCCGGAATCTCCGAGAAGAACGAGTAGTTCCCGCCGGTCGCCTGCCCGCTGCACTCGATGATGTGGCCCGCTGCCACGGCTCCAGCGAGTTGGTCGAGGTCGTTGGGCTGCCAGCCGTGATGCCACGCTGCCGGGCCACACACCACTGCCGCATCTGTTACCCGGCCGGTAATCACAATGTCGGCACCGCCCGACAGCGCTTCGACTATCCCCCAGCAGCCCAAGTACGCATTGGCGGTGAGCATCGCCTCTGCACCTGGAAGGCCGCCGTCACCGAACGGTTGCAATGTGTGCAAACGATCCATGACGTCATCGCCGTGAACGTATGCGATCGTCGGCGACAGCCCGAGCGAGTCTGCGACCTCAGCTATGGCATCAGCGCAGCCGTCGGGGTTGAGCCCACCAGCGTTGGTGACGACCTTGATGCCGTTGTCGAGGCAGGTCCCCATCACCTGTTCCATTTGGGCGACGAACGTTCGGGCGTAGCCCTTGCCGGGATGTTTCGCTTGGATCCGCTTGAGGATCAGCATCGTCAGCTCGGCAAGCCAGTCGCCGGTAAGCACATCGATTGGCCCGCCCTCAACCATCTCGACTGCAGCCGACGCACGGTCACCGAAATACCCCGAGCAGTTGGCGATGCGAATCGGGTCGGTCATGTTGTCAGCTTGGCACCGCGGCCAGCTCGACAAGAAGATCCCCCGCGTTCACCCTGTCGCCGACAGCAACACGAACCTCACCGACGACCGCTGGCCCAGCACTGACGATCTGGTGCTCCATCTTCATGGCCTCGACCACCACCAACAGCTGACCTTCCTCGACTTCGTCCCCCTCGGCCACATGCACCGCAATGACCGTGCCAGGAAGGGGCGCGTTTGGTCCGCTTCCCAGCGAACTGGATTCGGGGAGCACAAACGTTGGTGTTGGAGCGAACGTGGCGTGCCCTGCCGCTGACGACACCTGCACACCGCCGTCGACATGCACCGTCTGGACGGTGCGAAGCCCATCGACCTCGATTGCGTATTGGCCATCGGCCGTTGCTGGGCGTGACAGAATTCGCACGTAATGGCGTGAACGTTCGTCGGGTGGCATCGAGCCGTCGTCGTCCGGCACCGGCCATGGCCCGATTCGTACGGTCGCCGTGTCGACGCCAGCCTCGGATTCGAGCGTGTACTCGATTGGATGATCGGCGCCTGATTCGTGCCAAGTTCGACGCTGACCCTGAGTTCGCAAGTTCCGCCAACCAGACGGCGCGAAGCCGGTGGGTGAGCCCTCACGCTCGAGCGCTTCTGCTGCGAGGGCTGCTGCCACAAGTGCAGCGAGGTGGTCTGCATCGCCAAGACCAGACGATGTGACGGCCGGATGTTCGTCGAGGTACTTGGTGGTGACCTCGCCGGTGGCGAAGTCTGGCTCGGACATGATGTTCGTTAGCGCCGCGAGGTTGGTCTTGAGCCCGCCGATGGCCGAGCTCCGAAGCGAACGGGCCATCACGGCTACGGCACGATGCCGAGTAGGTTCGTGCGAAATGACCTTCGCCAACAGCGAGTCGTAGTCGGGGGAAATCACCGAACCAACTCGTGTTCCCGTGTCGACCCGGACGTCGCCGCCGAGCTGGAAGTGCACAACCTCGCCCGTGTCGGGAAGCCACTGGTTGGCGGGGTCTTCTGCAACGATGCGCACCTCGATCGAGTGTCCATCGAACAACACGTCCTCTTGAGAAATAGGCAGGCGCTTTCCGTCGGCGACCAGCAACTGGAGCTCGACCAGGTCGAGCCCGGTGATGGCCTCGGTGACTGGATGCTCGACCTGTAGACGTGTGTTGACCTCGAGGAACGCAACGCGCCCGTCGCCAGCGAGCAGAAACTCGACTGTGCCCGCTCCCTCGTAACCGATGTGCCGAGCGAGAGACAGAGCCCCCTCGATCAGGCTCTCACGAACGTCATCGGCCAGGTTGGGTGCTGGCGCTTCCTCGATGATTTTTTGATTGCGACGCTGGATCGAGCACTCGCGGGTACCGAGGTGCAACACCGTGCCGAAGCCATCGGCGATGATCTGCACTTCGATGTGGCGCCCACGTTCGATGTACGGCTCGATGAACACCGTGTCATCACCAAAGGCCGCATCGGCTTCGCGAGATGCCGACTCGATCGCGTCAGAAACATCGATGTGCTGACGAACGATGCGCATGCCTCGGCCGCCACCGCCCGACGCTGCCTTGACCAGCACCGGCATCGTCAACCCAGCGGGTGCTCGGCCGGGGACAACCTCGACGATGGGAGTTGTTGGCACATCAGCTTGCCCTGCGGCGATCTTTGCCGAAATCTTGTTCCCCAACAGACGTATCTGGCGAGGCTGTGGACCAACCCACGTGAGTCCCGCGTCGATCACGGCCTGGGCGAAGTCTGCACTTTCAGCCAGAAAGCCGTAGCCGGGGTGAATAGCGTCGGCCCCGGTTCGTTGGGCGGCTTCGATAATTGCGTCGCCCCGCAGGTACGACTCGGCAGCTGTGGCTCCGCCAAGACGAACAGCAATGTCGACCGCATCGACGTGCATTGAGGTGGCATCGACATCGGAATAGACCCCGACGGTAGCGATACCAAGACGGTGAGCTGTGTGCGCGATTCGGCACACCACTTCACCTCGGTTCGCTATCAAGAGCTTGGAAATCAATGCCGCCACACTCCATATTCGGTCGCACCCTGCACCACGTTGGAGTGCACCGCGGACAGCGCAAGCCCCAACACCGTCCGACTGTCAGACGGATGGATGATCCCATCGTCCCACATGCGCCCTGTTGCAAAAAGGGCCGTTGACTCTATTTCTATCTGCCCCTCGAGTGCGTTTCGCTGGGCGGTAAGCGCCTCTTCGTCGACCTCGATGCCACGGCCCGCAGCAGCGTTCCGCGCAACGATGTCCATCACTCCAGCAAGCTGTTTCGGGCCCATGACCGCAATGCGATGGTTCGGCCAGCTGAAGATAAAACGGGGGTTGTACGCCTTGCCACCCATCCCGTAGTTGCCCGCGCCGTAGCTCGCACCAACCATGAGGTTCAGGTGTGGAACGGTCGAGTTCGCTACTGCATTGATGAGCTTGGCGCCGTTGCGGATGATGCCGCCCTGTTCGGCTGCGGTGCCGACCATGAATCCGGTGATGTTGTGGAGAAACAGCAACGGCGTGTCGGTGCGGTTACACAGCTGGATGAACTGCGCGCCCTTCGCTGCCTCTTCGCTGAACAAGATTCCGTTGTTGCCGAGGATGCCAACCGGGAACCCATGGATCGATGCCCACCCGCATACGAGCTTGTCGCCATACAGCGGCTTGAACGCTTCGAAGCGGCTGCCGTCGACAAGACGGGCGATCACCTCATGCATGTCGAACGGCTTGGTCACATCAGCCGACGCACACCCCATCAGCTCGTGCGCTGGATACAGCGGCGGGTCGGCTCGCACGGTTGGGCCCGGGCCAAGTTTCTTCCATTGCAGGTGACTGATGATCTGGCGAACGTGACGCAGCCCATCGAGCTCGTCGGCCGCAAGGTAGTCCGACAAACCACTGGTGGTGCTGTGCATCTCGGCACCGCCGAGCGTTTCCTCATCGACGATCTCATCGATCGCCATCTTCACCAACGGCGGACCGCCCAAGTAGGCAGTGCCCCGCTCGGCAACAAACACCGTGTAATCACTCATGCCGGGCGTGTAGGCGCCGCCGGCGGTGTTCGGGCCGAACGCCACCGTGATCGTCGGGATGCCCATCTTCGACAGCTGCGTAATGTTGCGAAACTGCTCGCCACCCCGCACGAAGATGTCGGCCTGGCGAGGAAGCTCCGCACCAGCAGACTCCTGCAGATGCACGACCGGCAACCGGTTCTCCCGCACGATCTCGTAGGCCCGAGACACCTTGTCGAGCGTGTTCGGATTCGCCGAACCGCCCCGATACGTCATGTCCGACCCGATAATCATCGTCTCGACACCCGCAACCAGACCGATGCCAACCGCAACGCCCACGCCCACAGGGTCTTGCGTACCCCAACCCGCCAACGGGCTGAGCTCAAGAAACGCCGAGTCAGGATCGACCAGCAGCTCAATCCGCTCACGGACCAGCAGCTTGCCCCGACGATGATGCCGATCGACATACCGCTCTCCGCCGACGGTTGGCACGGTGGCCAATTCCGCAGCGACGATGTCCCACATCTCCGCCATCGCCGAGACATTCTCTCGGTAGCTCTCAGAGCCCGTATCGAGTCGAGTGCGAAGCACGGCGGTCTGCGCGGTACTGAACATCGGGAAACAGTACCAGTATCGGGTGAGCAACCTGGCGTTGGATGAGCTGGGTGACGATCTGTGCCGAACAACAACCGATACCGTTGTCCGATGGGACCTTCTGAGCAACTACCGGGGATCTGGAAGCTTCTACTGATCGGAACTAGTTGCTTGCTCTCATCGTGTGGATCAGCGAGCGATCTCATCAGCACATCGGCAGCTGAGCCTGAGGACCGACAAGCAGTCGCGGTGGTTCCGTTGTCTATCGACTTCGTAGATCAGGATCAGATCGAGTCAATCCTTGGATGGGAAACTCCGGAGTCGATTGACATTTCCTGCGAGCAAGCCCCATGCTTCTTCACAAGTTTCACAACTAGCGCTGGCACAAACGATCGATTCATCGCTCAAGTGATGGTTAGCGGTGAGACAAGTGCGTTGGGGCCCGCAGTAGGACCAGTCCACTCAGCTAATGCTAGCGAAGTTCGTGTCGCCTTGACCCGAACCCGCACGGAGGACAACTCAGGCCAGCAGTACGACCTACTGCTCAACTCGGCCGCAGACCTAACGTGGGATGGATGCCCTAACTCCGAAGGCGACTACTCCTTGCATGATGGTTTCGAATATCGCGCGCACGTCAGTGAGGATCTGACAGCCCGAATTTCATGTGAACAGTTCAGCATCGAATGAGGCCGCTGTGGGTCCCGCTGGGCTTCTCAGCTCCAAACATCAATTCCGTCGTGCGAGACTCTTGGTATGACCGCTCTTTTGCTTCCTCCGATCATCTCGATTGCAGAGCTCCATGCTGAGTATCCCGACGCGGTGATTTGTGATTGCCGGGCCTATCTGGATGAGCGCGACGGTGCCGACGCGTACAACGCTGGCCACATCCCCGGCGCCCGCTTTGTCGACCTCGAGACCGTGCTGTCATCACCACCGGGCCCCGGCATAGGACGCCACCCACTTCCCTCCCCCGAGACCTTCGCCGAAGGCCTCGCCAACATCGGCATCTCCAACGACACACCCGTCGTTGCCTACGACGACGCTGGCGGCATGATTGCCGGTCGGCTCGTGTGGATGTTGCGAACCCTCGGTCAACCGGCAGCGCTGCTCGATGGAGGCATCGCTGCCTGGGATGGCGAGCTGTCGACCAACCCGCCAGAGATCGTCCAAGCCAACAACGCCCCACGCCCCTGGCCCGCCGACGCAATCGTTACCACCGAACAGATCGACGCAATCGTCGCCGAAGGAACCGTCGTCGTCGACAGCCGCGGGCCCGATCGTTATGCCGGGCTCGTCGAACCAATCGACCCGGTAGCAGGCCACGTTCCCGGCGCGATCAACCTGCCCTTCGCCAGCAACCTCGCCGACGGCTACTTCAAATCGAGCGCAGAGCTAACCCAACGCTTCGCTGACATCGGAGCCGACGACGACACCGTGTACTACTGCGGGTCCGGAGTGAGCGCCTGCAACAACATGCTCGCAGCCGAAGCCAACGGCTTTGGCCGAGGGCGCCTCTATGTCGGCAGCTGGAGCGGCTACTGCACCAGATCCGACGCCACCGAATCGGACACGCCAACCGACTGAGCCGACAGCCTCTCCAACATGAGGGCGCTGATCTCCTCGTGGCGCTCCCACAGCACCATGTGGCCAGCGCCATCGAACATGTGCAGGTCGGCGTCGTCGAGCTCATCTGCGAGCTCGGCCACCTGAGCCGCCGAAATCAGCAAGTCGCGAGTGCCACCGATGACAAGCGTCGGCATCTCTAGACTCTTGAGCTGTCCACGGACATCGTGGTCGGCCAACGCAGCGGTGGCCTCATTACGAACGTCCTCCGGGCACGCCTCGAACTGGCGAATCACTTCATCGACCATGTGCAAGCTCGGTGAAGCACCGAACACGCCCAGACCAGCCCCAAGGCGAAGCCGCTGACTCTGCGGAACGAGCGCGGACGGGATCGGGATACCTCCGGCCCACAGGGCCACACCGTGGCGACGGGTTTGCAGCGATGCCGCAGTGGCGATCAGAACCATCGACTCGACCCGCTTTGCAAACACGTCAGGAACTTGCGTGGCGAAGCCCATGATCGCCATGCCACCCATCGAGTGCCCCACCAACGCAGCTGCTCGAAGATCGAGCTCTTCGAACACCGCGGCGAGGTCACGTCCGAGCTGGGCCGAACCGTACCCGGCGGTGCCCGGCGTCGAATCGCCATGCCCTCGCTGCTCGATCGCAACCAGTTGGTAGCCGGCATCCAACAACGCGGGAGCCATCGGACCCCAGTCGTGCCGATTAGCGGTCAGCCCGTGCACCAACGCGATGGTGGGTCCGTCACCCACCATCATCGTGGAAATCTCGCCGCCGTCAGCCAGTTTGACCATGCGATGGTCACCGTCGGGGAAGTGAACCGGTCGACCACCGAGCGGATCAGGGTTTCGACGCCACCGCGCGACAACACGGTTGCCCGCCAAACCACCAGCCAAGGCCACGCCAACACCAGCTGCCGGAAGGACCACACGCTTTTGCACCATTGCTCAGTCTCCCTGTGGCGTGATCAGTTTCACACCAGCTTGTGACGATGTTGACAGTTCTGGGCCGGACGGACCGAACCTGGTCTCATACCCTTTAGTTACGCCCGAAAACGACCGTTGGCGTATACGCATCGATCGCACCAAAGGGCGAAATGTCAAACTCCACACCCCTCGAACCTCGCGCGCTGCCGCTGCCCGACCATGTAGACGAGGACAATGGCTGGTTCTCGAACCCACGGGTCAACATCATCTCGGGACTTGTGGTCGCCCTCGCACTCATTCCCGAGGCCATTTCCTTCTCGATCATCGCTGGCGTCGACCCCAAGGTCGGTCTCTACGCATCGTTCTCGATCGCCATCCTGATCTCGTTCACCGGTGGACGTCCCGGAATGATCTCGGCTGCCACCGGCGCAATGGCCCTCGTCATCGTTCAACTCGTGGCCGACCACGGACTTGGGCATCTCTTCGCAGCCACCATCCTCGCCGGCATTCTCCAAATTTTGCTCGGTTACCTCGGCGTCGGCGAACTCATGCGGTTCGTTCCACGGACGGTGATGATCGGCTTCGTCAACGCCCTCGCAATCCTCATCTTCCTGGCCCAGGTGCCACACATCCTTCTCGAGGACAGCCACGGTCTCCTTTCCGAAATAGGGGGCCTCCTCACCCTGCCCTTCTCGCTCCTTACCGGTGGCGGGGCGCCTGGACTCAGCCAGAACATCCTGTTCATCGCTGGTGGCCTTGCAATTATCTACGGCCTTCCCCGGATTACCAAGGCAGTGCCGTCTCCATTGGTGGCGATCGTCGTGTTGACCGTTGTGTCACAGTTCATGACCGACACCTCACCCGAGAACGCAGAGCGACTTCGCACCGTCGACGACCTAGGCGACCTCCCCGACGCGTTGCCGTGGGTGGCCTTGCCCGAAGTTCCATTCACAGTCGAAACGTTCCGGATCATCTTGCCGTATGCGATCACCCTCGCAATCGTGGGGCTCCTCGAGTCGCTCCTCACCGCACAGCTCCTCGACGACATGACCGACACCGACTCAGACAAGAACGTCGAGTCTCGTGGCCAGGGCATTGCCAACATCGCCACCGGTTTCCTCGGCGGAATGGCCGGGTGCGCAATGATCGGTCAGTCGATGATCAACCACAGCTCGGGCGGACGTACTCGTCTTTCGACCTTGGCGTCTGGCGTCTTCCTCATCATCTTGGTCCTGGTCCTCGGCGACCTTGTGGCCCAGATTCCAATGGCCGCCCTCGTTGCAGTAATGATCATGGTGTCGGTCGGCACGTTCGACTGGAAGAGCATCTCGCCAACCATGCTGCGAAACATGCCGAAGACCGAATCGATGGTCATGGCAGCCACCGTGCTCATTGTTGTCCTCACCCACAACCTTGCGTTCGGTGTGGCTGCAGGCGTTGTGCTTTCGGCCATCTTCTTTGCTCGAAACGTTTCTCAGATCGTGGAAGTCACGAGCGTCGTTGACCCGGACAACACCGAACGTCTCTTCGCCGTGAGCGGCGAACTCTTCTTTGCCTCGACCAACACTCTGACTCATCTGTTCGACTACGACGCAGTGAAGGTCGATCGAGTCGAGATCGACCTCTCCAACGCCCGCATCTGGGACTCGTCCTCGGTCGTCGCCCTCGATGCCGTGGTCGCAAAGTTCGCCGAACGCGGCATCGAAGCCCACCTCGTCGGCCTCAACAAACACGCCGAACACCTCCACCAACGCACAACCGGAGTCGGTACCGGTCACGGCTGACCCGTCAGGGTCAGCGACTCCGTCGCGATTTTGACCCTTCCGGTTACAGCCATCACTTCCCCTTCGGGGAGAGCGTTCGGGCCACGCGGGCCGAACGCCGGCGGCGGCGTTAACAACCCGAGTTCGATGTCATAGTCGGTCAGTAGTGTTTGGGTTGTCGGGGTGTTCTTTGCTTCGGTGGGTGGATCGACGGCTCGTCCTTAGGAACTGCGCAAGCAGCGTTCCAGCTGTCCTTACAAACGAACCCGATTCGGCCCACCCTTCTGGTGGGTTGCTTCGCCGATTGTCAGGACACGCCCATGGCCCCATCACTTGTTGAACAGATCGCTTCCCTCGGTGTTGAGCTCAACGCCAACCAATACAAAGTCGTTCGCCTCGCCGCCGCTTACGACACCACGCTCGAGTGGTTTCACGAAGGCTTCAAAAGTCCGGCGGTGGCAATCGCCCACGCGCTCGACATCCATGATTCAACCGCACGGGAGTGGATACGGGTTGGTCACGCCCTCGACGAACTTCCGCTTGTCCACGATGCGTTCGCCACGAAGACGTTGTCGTATGCCAAGACACGAATTGTCACTCGGTGGGCCGACAGCGAAAACGAGGTAGACCTTCTCGAGCTCGCCCACAATCGCACCGCCAACCGGCTTACGACTGCGATCGCAAAATATCTCGCTGACGATGAAACCGACGACGAGCGCGACCAACGTCAACATGAGAACCGGAGCGTCACCGTCTACACCGACGCTGATGGCATGGTCATCATTCGGGCGGCGTTGCCAGCCAACATCGGTAAGTATGTGGCAGCGGCGATGGACACGATCATCCAAAAGGTGGTCGCAACCCCGGTCGATGGCGAAGTTGAAGAGCTTGCCGAAGAAGACCTAGCGATAGACGAGTTAGGTGCGTCCAACGATGGGAGAACAGCTTCGGTAGCTGAAACAACAGTGGCAACCAGCAGACGATGACGGTTCGTTTATGCCGTGTCTTGCTCAGCAACGGGCCGATGCGTTCGTCCTGTTGTTCCTGGGCAAGAACATCGAGCTGACCACCGAGGTCGTGGTCCATGTGCGTGGCGACGGGACCGCGTTCGACGACGGCACACCGGTCACTAACAATGCCGTGTGCAAGCGACTTGACCAGTCATTTATCCGAGCGTTGTTGCACGACATCGAGGGCAAACCGATCGATGCCTCAAACCGTCGTCGTCACCCCACAACACGCCAAAAACGCGTCGTTCTCGAGGCCCACAACCACGAGTGTGTCGATTGCCAAGGCCCCGACCTGCTCGAACTCGACCACAACCCGCCGTATGAGCAGACGCAGCACACCGTCACCACCGAACTCGAACCCCGCTGCGCCCCATGCCACCGAGCCCGCCACCGCCGCGAAGCATTAGTCAGCGCGTAAGCCACACGGCGTCTGCGTGGCAACGTTGATGGGCAACGAGGCCGGTACAACTAGCCGTTCAGGGCGGCCACTGTTTCTGTGAACTCGGCGACCGTGTTTTTGATGATGTCGGCCACTGGGGAAATCGCGTCGATTCGACCCGCGACCTGACCGCTCAGGGCAATGGCGGCGTTCATGTCGCCGCCGAAGTACAGCGCTTGCGGGTCGCCGAACTCACCAAAGACGTTCTCGTCGACATCGGCTAGACGCTCGCTTCGTTCGGTTCGGAGAGCTCGCAACGCCGGCGAGTGTTTCTGGTTGAGGAACAGCGTGTCGGTCTCGGCCGCATCGATGATCGCGTTCTTCCAATTGTCGTGAACCGGCGACTCGGCCGCTGACACCATCCGGGTTCCCATCTGCACGCCCTCGGCGCCAAGCGCGAACGCCGCGGCCATCGTCCGACCACACGTGATGCCGCCCGCGGCGATGATAGGTACATCGACTGCGTCACGCACAAGCGGCAGCAACACCATGGTGGACACTGGGGTCGGGCTCTTGAAGCCGCCCCCTTCCCCACCTTCGACGACGAGGCCATCCACACCGGCGTCGACTGCCTTTTTGGCCGCTGCCAGCGTCGGAACCACGTGGTAGACGGTTAGGCCTGCCTCCTTGAGCACACCGGTGTATTTGGTTGGCGACCCCGCAGAGGTGGTCACGAACTTGACGCCCTGCTCGATTACGAACTCGGCAATCGACGGATCGCGGACGAACGCCTGAGCAATGTTCACGCCAAAGGTCAGGTCGAGGCCCCGCATTGTTTGGATCTCGGCCTTGACGGCATCGAGCTCACCCGAGGAGGTTTCGATGATTCCGCATGCTCCGGTCCGCGAAACGGCCGAGGCGAGTTGGCTGCGCGCAATCCAACCCATCGGGGCCTGGACGATGGGTATGGGCACCCCGAGGTCGCGGCTAACCCGATTGTCGAAGGCTGGGTGGTTGGAGACTGCGTCGTTGGCCATACCCCATCATGGCCGAACTCAGGTGGCAGTCAGCGCCTCGGCCAAGCGTTCGTAGTGGCCAAGCTCGTTGTACTGCTGGGCCGAAACTCGAATCACCCGGTGGGGTGCATGTGGCCAGGTGAACACTGGGACCTCGATCTTCCACGTGTGGTGAAGTTCGTTCATGAGTTCATCGAAGATGCTGTCACTGACAGCTTCGGGCGGCGGGAGTTGTAACGCTGCAATCGAACCGATCATGTCGTTGGGCACGGGAGTCTCGACACCCAAGGCCTTTGCCACAATGTCCCTGCCAGCAAGCACCAGTTCGTGATTCGACTGTCGTACACCGTCCCAACCGTTAGCTCGGTGTTGCCCCATAACCTCGATCGCGGCGGCGACCGACAAGCGAGCCGTAGGGTCGTCGGTGCCCGTCCAATCGAATTGTGCGTGGAAGCGGCTTCCGCTCTCGGGCCAGCCGTCGTTGTAGCCGTGACTCACCACGGCAGCATGCATGTGTTCACGGTGATGCTCGGCGACATGGAGGAACGCCGCACCTTTGGGCGAACAGATCCACTTGTGACAGTTCGCGGTGTAGAACGAGGCGCCGATGTCGGCCAGGTCGAGCTCGATCATTCCCGGAGCGTGAGCACCGTCGATCAGCACCGGGATATCTGGCTCGAGAACGGCGGTGATATCGCGCACTGGCCAAACCACGCCCGTTGGCGAGGTGACATGATCGAGCATAACGAGCACAGTTCGGTCGGTTACCGCGCTGAGAACCGCGTCGACGACGTCGGCCGGAGAGGCCAAAGGGAACGGAACATCGACGACCACGACAGAGCCGCCTATGCGTTCAGCGGCAACGGTCGCTGCGTTCACACAGGCGTTGTACGTCTGGTTGGTGACCAGAATCTCTCCACCATTCGGGAGCTGCCCCTCGAGGGAACGCAGGACCGAGTTCACGCCGTACGTAGCGTTTGGCACGAACACAAGGCCGTCAGCGTCAGCGCCAACAAACGACGCCACCGCAGCGCGATTTTGCTCTAGCAACGGCTGATAGGTGTGCAACATGAAGGCGACTGGGTTGCGCTCTAGCTCAGAACGCAACCCGGCCTGCACATCGAGAACCTCGTTGGGGCATGCACCGAACGATCCGTGGTTCAGATGGATGACGTTCGGGTCGAGAGACCAGGTGGCCACGGGCGGTTACTCAGCTGGAGCGTTCCACCCGGAGATGGCTTTGACCTCGAGGAACTCTTCAATTCCCCATTCGCCGCCCTCACGGCCGTTACCGCTTTGGCCATAGCCGCCAAAGGGTGCACCAGCACCGCGGGACAAGCCGTTCATCTCGACCATGCCCGAGCGAAGCTGACGGGCGACTCGGCGGGCCTTGTCGTTGTCGGTGGTCTGCACGTAGTTCGTGAGCCCGTACGGGGTGTCGTTGGCGATAGCGATCGCTTCCTCTTCGGTATCGAACGGAGTGATCGACAGCACCGGGCCGAAGATCTCTTCACGAGCGATAGTCATGTCCGGGTCGACATCGACAAATACGGTTGGCTTCACGAAATAGCCCTTGTCGAACCCTTCGGGGCGTCCAGTGCCACCAGCGACCATACGAGCGCCCTCTTCTTCACCCTTGGCGATGAGGTCTTGGATCTTGTTCCACTGCACTTCGCTGACCACCGGGCCGATGTGGCGGCCTTCTTTGCTTGCGATGTCCACCGAGGTCTTCTCGGCCACTTCCTGAGCCGTCGCCACGGCCTGGTCGTAGATCGAACGCTCGACCAGCATGCGAGTCGGGGCGTTGCACGACTGACCCGAGTTGCTGAAGCAGTGACGCACGCCGCGAACCACAGCCTTCTCGTCAGCGTCGGCAAACACGATGTTTGCGCCCTTACCGCCGAGCTCGAGGGCTACCCGCTTCACCGAGTCAGCTGCGTTCTTTGTGATGGCGACACCTGCGCGAGTTGAACCGGTGAACGACACCATGTCGACATCGGCATGGCCAGAAAGCTGGGTTCCGACGCCGAGGCCATCGCCGTTGACCATGTTGAACACGCCCGGAGGGAACCCGGCCTCGTGCACCATCTCGGCGAACAACGCCGAGCTGAGCGGAGCGATCTCGCTGGGCTTGAGCACCATGGTGCAACCAACGCCGAGAGCCGGGACCACCTTGAGGGTCACCTGGTTCATCGGCCAGTTCCACGGTGTGATCAGCGCGCACACGCCCACTGCTTCGTAGAGGATTGCGTTGTCTGGAGCATGGTCGCCGAGCGGCCGTTCGAACTCGAACTCCTTGAGCGCACGAATGATGCTCTTGATGTGGCCAGCGCCTGCTCCGACCTGAGAGGTCGACGCCAGTGCCATCGGGGCGCCCATTTCGGTCGAGATGGCTTCGGCCATCTCGCCGCTACGAGCCTTGTAGATCTCGAGCAGGTTCTCGAGCATCTCAATGCGTTCAGCTACAGGACGCATCGACCATGCAGGGAACGCCGCCTTGGCTGCAGCTACAGCTGCGTTGGTGTCAGCTTCGCCACCGAGCGAAATGACCGCCGTTGCTTCTTCGGTGGATGGATCAACAACTTCGAAGTCGTTGGCAACCGCTGGGGCCACCCACTCTCCGTTGATGTAGAAGTTCCGGCGGTCGGTCAAGGTATCAGACATGAAAGCTCCCTGAGCTAGAGGTCAGTTCCGCCAAGATAGCGCCGGTTGCGCTGTGAGGCTTGGTCCTGGTCACGCAGCGCCAATGCGGGTACGGTGTCAGCACAACTTCATATCGCCATCAACCGAAGTGAGAGAGCGTCGTGAATTCGACCGCCGAAGGTGCAAGCTGACGAACCCGCCAGGTTCCAAAGCGAAACTCTCAGGCAAAAGGATCGCCTCGGTGGCATCTCTGGAGAGCCGAATCATCTGATTCGCACCGACGGGGCTTCAATCTCTCAGGTTCACAGACAGGGTCACACGCAAGGCAACCGCCTTGCGTGTTGTGCGTTTTACCCCGACTGGACCTGATCATGACCCAACTCTTGCAACGAACAGCGCTGTTCGATTGGCACACCGACCACGGTGGCCGAATGGTTGACTTCGCTGGATGGGAACTTCCCGTCTTCTATGAGAGTGCGATCGATGAGCACCACGCCACCCGTACCTCGGTTGGGCTTTTCGACATCGACCACATGGGCCAGATCGAGATCACCGGTGCAGCGGCCGTCGCCGCAACCGACTCCCTGGTCACCTCCGACATGACCGTCCTGCCTGTCGGGCATGCAAAGTACGGCTTGCTCTGTGCCGAAGATGGTGGGGTCATCGATGACGTCATCGTGTATCGCACTGGTGAGTCGACCATGCTCGTGGTCGTCAACGCCGCCAACCGGCAAATCGACCTCGCCTGGATTCTCGAGCACACCAATGGCCACGACGTCGAGGTCACCGACCGTTCCGACGCGTTGGAGATGATCGCTATCCAAGGCCCCCGCGCGGTCGAGCTCGTTAACGCGGCGTCGCCGGGCGTGGCCGACGTGGAGCGTTTCACGTCTCGCCCCATCGAACTGTTCGGAGCCACTGCACTCGTTGGCCGGACGGGCTACACGGGCGAGGATGGGGTCGAGCTGTACATCGATGGTGGAGTGCTCGACGTGTGGGCCGGGCTCTTCGACCTCGCCCTCGAGCTAAACATCGATGCCAAGCCAATCGGGCTTGGGGCGCGTGACAGCCTTCGATTCGAGCCCGGATACCCCCTCTACGGCCACGAACTCAGCCGCAACATCAACCCGCTCGAGGCCCGCCTCAGCTGGGCGGTCGACTTCACCGACGACGCCGGAAACGAGAAGGACTTCATCGGCGCAACAGCGCTTCGCTCGATCGCCGAAGCCGGAATCACCAGACGGCTCGAGACACTGACCATGGTCGACAAGGGTGTTCCCCGAGAAGGTTCGACGGTGATCGACGGCGACGGCAACGCTCTGGCCGATGTCGTTAGCGGCATGTTCGCCCCTACCGCCGACGTCTTTGCATGCAACGCCCTTCTCCCCCGCTCCCACGGCGCAGTCGGCACCAAACTCGCCATCGACATTCGAGGCAAGGCCAAGAGCGCCGTCGTCGCGAAACGACCGCTCTACCGCCCCTAACGATCTCCGTCTAACACCACCTCAACCCACCCGACCACATACCTACCCGACTCTGAAAGACCTCCATGGACACCGACAACCACACACACCGAGAGTTCGTCGACAGGCACAACGGGCCCGATGATCACGCACAGGAAAAGATGCTGGCGACCGTTGGGGTGGCCACCCTCGAACAGCTCATCACCGAGACCGTGCCCGAGAACATTGCGTTCGATGGCTTGCTCGATCTTCCCCAAGCAATGAGCGAAGTCGAGACGCTCGCCGATTTGCGGGGTCTCGCCGAACAGAACACGGTGCTGCGGTCGCTCATTGGGCAGGGGTATTACGACACGCTCACTCCGACGGTCATCTTGCGAAACGTGCTGGAAGACCCGGGGTGGTATACCGCCTACACGCCGTACCAGGCCGAAATCGCCCAAGGCCGTCTCGAGGCGCTCCTCAACTTCCAGACCATGGTGGCAGACCTCACCGGCATGGAGATGAGCAACGCATCACTGCTCGACGAGGCCACCGCCGCTGCCGAGGCAATGACGATGGCGCGACGAATGAAGGGACGCAAGAGCACCGCCAGCACCTTTGTTGTGTCTGACCGTTGCCACCCGCAAACTCTCGACGTCGTTCGAACACGAGCGGTCCCGCTGGGCATCAACCTTGTGGTTGGCGACGCCGACGCTGCCACCTTCGACGACGACGTGTTCGGGGTGCTGGTGCAATACCCCGACACCCGCGGCTCGGTCGACAGCTACCAGAGCCTCGCCGACAAAGCTCACGAGGCTGGCGCATACGTGATTGCGGCCACCGATTTGATGGCGTGCGCGCTCCTCACACCTCCGGGCGAATGGGGCGCCGACATCGTCGTCGGCTCATCACAACGCTTTGGTGTACCCCTGGGCGCTGGCGGACCGCACGCAGCGTTTCTTGCGACCGCCGAGGCAAACGCCCGAAGCCTCCCTGGGCGTCTGATTTCGGTTTCCAAGGACCGCCACGGTGCTCCCGCTCTTCGCATGGCGCTGCAAACCCGCGAGCAACACATCCGCCGCGACTCGGCCACGTCGAACATCTGCACGGCGCAGGTTCTCCTCGCAGTGATGGCATCGATGTACGGGGTGTACCACGGACCGCGTGGCATTCGCAGCATTGCGATGGGCATCCACGAACGAGCTTCTCAATTTGCCTCAACCGCAATCGCGGCAGGCTACGAGCTGCAGTCCGAAGCGTTCTTCGACACCGTCACACTTGTCGGCGGGCCCGACCTCGCAACCTTGCCCGAGTTGGCCCGCGCTGCTGGGTTCAACCTGCGCACCTACGAAGACGGCTCGGTTGGCGTGGCCATGGACGAGACAATCAGCCATGTCGACCTCGCCGCGCTCACCAATGCGCTCTTCGGGAACGACCCGGCCACCAACGCTGGTGGCCAGGTTGCCCAAGCGTTCGCCCGCACAAGCCCGTTCATGACCCACCCGGTCTTCAACAGCCACCACAGCGAAACCGAGATGTTGCGCTACATCACGAGCTTGCGAAACAAGGACCTGTCGCTTGCGCACTCGATGATCCCGCTTGGCTCGTGCACGATGAAACTCAACGCGACGACCGAGATGATCCCAGTTACCTGGGAGGGTTTCGCGCGCATCCATCCCTATGCCCCGCTCGACCAGCAACAGGGGTATGCCGAGCTCACCCGTCGACTAGAAGCCTGGCTCGCCGAGATCACCGGCTTCACTGCTACTTCGCTTCAGCCCAATGCCGGATCACAAGGCGAATACGCCGGTCTGCTCACCATTGCCTCCTTTCATGCAGCCAACGGAGACGATGGCCGCCGTATCTGCCTAATTCCCGACTCGGCGCACGGCACAAATCCGGCATCGGCGGTGATGGCCGGGATGACCGTCGTCGCTGTTGGAACCGACAGCGATGGCAACATCGATGTTGCTGACTTGGAGGCCAAGGCGATCGAGCATTCAGCCGAGCTCGCAGCGTTGATGGTTACCTACCCATCAACCCACGGTGTCTTCGAGGAGTCCATCGAGCGAGTGTGCGAGATCATCCACGCCGACGGGGGTCAGGTGTACCTCGATGGCGCCAACATGAACGCTCAGGTCGGCCTGAGTCGGCCGGGAGACTTCGGCGCTGACGTGTGCCACTTGAACTTGCACAAGACCTTCTGCATCCCCCACGGCGGAGGCGGCCCTGGTGTCGGTCCGATCTGTGTCGCACCCCACCTGGAGGCGCACCTGCCAACCTCCAACAGCAACCCTGCCACCTCGAAAGACGATGGCTATATCGTCAGCGCCGCGCCGTGGGGGTCGGCCGCGATTCTGCCGATCAGCTACGCCTACATCGCGATGATGGGGCCTGACGGTCTCGCTGATGCGAGCCGGCTCGCAATCTTGAACGCCAACTACATTGCGGCACGTCTCGATCCACACTTCCCGGTCCTCTACAAGGGAGCACAAGGACACGTTGCCCACGAGTGCATCATCGACATTCGCGGGGTTAAGGAAATTGCCGATGCTGAAGACATCGCAAAGCGCCTGATCGACTATGGCTTCCACGCTCCGACCATGTCGTGGCCGGTCGCTGGCACCCTCATGATCGAGCCGACCGAGAGCGAATCACTCGCCGAGATCGACCGCTTCTGCGATGCCCTCATCTCGATCCGCGACGAGATCCGATCAGTTGAAAAAGGGGACGCCGACCCGGAGGACAATGTCTTGGTCAACGCACCGCACACCGTCGCCGAGGTCACCAGCGACGACTGGTCACATCCCTACTCGCGGGCATCCGCGGCCTACCCTGCGCCGTGGCTCACAGGCACAAAATTCTGGCCGGCAATTGCCAGGGTCGACAACAGTTTCGGCGATCGAAATCTGCAGTGTTCGTGCCCGCCGATGAGCGCCTACGAAGGCTAGGTATCTCGGGTCCTCCACGAATCCTGCGACTTTTCGTGAAAAGCCTTGCGGGAACCCCTCCATCACAACCGAGAACAACACATAAAGCCCTGAATTAGCAGGGGGTATGGGCCGTACATTTTGACATACGGAATCTTACTTTTGGGGTACTCGCACCGATTAAGCCTGTATGTCATCAGGTCCGGTGGCTGGCCCAACACAGACGGCTAGTGACGAGCTTCAAACTTCGCGATGGGAAAGCCATCAGTGGTTTGCGCGCATTGTCCGATTCTTAATCTTCATCTTTCCACTCGTTGTCTCGATCATCGCGTCGCTTTGGGTCTCAAAGAACTTTCCACCTGAGCGCGTTGGATTGAACAAGTGGGTGTGGTGGATCGGCCTTGCCATCGCCGCGATGCTTCTCGTTCGGGTTCTCGAGCGAGCCATGTCGAAACTGACCCCCCTGACGGTGCTGTTCCGTCTCTCGCTGATCTTCCCCGATCAAGCTCCGTCGCGATTTTCCGTGGCGCTGAAAACGGGCTCTACCCGATCTGTCAAACGACGCCTCGCCGATATCCAAGAAAGCGGCGAGCTGTTTAGTGACGAGGACACCTACTCCGAGCAGATGCTCGAGCTCGTGGCTGTCCTCGCAGAGCACGACCGCATGACCCGCGGCCACGCCGAGCGTGTCCGTGCCTACTCCGAACTCATCGGCGAAGAGATGGGCCTTGGAGACGATGAACTCGGCAAGCTCCGCTGGTCGGCGCTTCTGCACGATATGGGCAAGCTCCACGTGCCTTCGGAGATCCTGAACAAGGAAGGTCGACCAACCGACGAAGAGTGGGCCATTCTCAAAGAACACCCCGCGAAAGCTGAGGAATACCTCGCACCGCTCGCTGACTGGTTGGGCGAGTGGCGTCACGCCGCGGTTGGCCATCACGAGCGCTGGGATGGCAATGGTTATCCGCTCGGCCAAGCAGGAACTGATATCCCTCTCTCGGCTCGCATCGTCGCAGTCGCCGACGCGTTCGACGTGATGACGTCAACGCGCTCGTACAAGAAGCCGATGCCCGCCGAGCTCGCCCGCCAGGAAGTCGCAGACAAGGCGGGCAGCCAGTTCGACCCTGTTGTCTCCCGAGCGTTCATGAACATCGGTCTGGGTGACCTCCGTCGAACCGCTGGCCCTCTCGCCTTCTTCACCAACCTGCCGATCATCCGTGGCGTTCCGCTCGGAAACGCGCTCACCACTGCAGTATCTAGCGCAGCGTCAGCTGCCACTGCGGCTGTGGCGATCGCAGTCAACGCCATCGTCGGGCTTCCCGAAGCGCAACCGCCGGCGCCCGAACAGCTCGCCTTTGCTGAAGCTGAACCACCAGTGATCGCTGCCCTCGATGTCAGCGGCGACGAAGACCAACCGATTCCCGGATCTGTTACCGTTTCTGGAACCGGCCCATTTAGTATCACCGTCACCATCGAACCATCGCGCGGGGACGTCGCACTTGGGGACGGCGCACTTAGTACCATCGTTCCATCGGGTGCAGGCGGCGATCTCGAGTTTGTCTACACCCCAGACTCCAACAGCAACGGCACGGACGCATTCGCAGTCCAAGTGTGCGATGCGACCAATCTGTGCAGCAGCCAGAACATCGTTGTCTCCATTG
Source organism: uncultured Acidimicrobiales bacterium (assembly GCA_938038785.1). Classification (GTDB taxonomy): domain Bacteria; phylum Actinomycetota; class Acidimicrobiia; order Acidimicrobiales; family SHLQ01; genus SHLQ01. The sequence continues at coordinate 47,090 of CALHTB010000008.1, read as the reverse complement.
CTCCAATCGATGATGTGCCCTCTCTTTCGGCGCCAAGCGTGTCGGTGGATGAAGGAGGGACTGCCTCAGCGCAGATCGACACTCGTGATCTCGATGGCGACGAGCTGACCCTCACCATTGTTGAAGCCCCCACCAACGGCACCGCGTCGATTCAGGGCCAAGAGCTGACCATCACCCATGATGGATCCGAGACTGCTGAAGTCGCTCTGACCATCGCAGTTTCCGACGGCACCACCACCGTTACACAGAACGTCGTCGTTGATGTCAACCCCATAAACGATGCGCCGGTCGCAGAGCCAGATAGTGCTACAACCCTCTTTGACGAGGCTGTCCAGATTCCCGTCACAAGCCTCCTAGCGAACGACACCGATGTCGACAGTGATTCGCTGTCGGTCTCCACCGTTGGCAGCTCGCCAAATGGAACGGTCACGTTGGCTGACGGCATCGTCACCTTTACTCCTACACCTGGATTTTCTGGTGAGACTGTCTTTAGTTATCTCGCGTCCGACGGCGAGCTCGAGAGCCCTCCGGCACAGGTGACCATCACCGTCGGAGCAAAGCCAAGCGAACCTGTTGCGAACGTCAACCAACCTCCCGTCTTTGCAACACCTGAGACCTTGACCATCGCCGAGAACGCTGGCCTGAACGTTCCCGTTACCAACGGCGCAATTTCTGCAACGGACCCAGAGGGAGACGCAATCACCTACTCGATCGTCGACCTCAGCAATACCTTCGCGATCGATCCAGCGACCGGCGAGATCAGCTTGGTTGCTCCCCCTCTTGATTTCGAGAATTCGAATTTGTTCGCCGTGACCATCATCGCAACCGATGCAGCGAGCGGTTCGCAAACAACGTTGCCCGTCGTAATCAACGTCGTCAATGTCAACGAAGCTCCAGCCATTGCGCCGCTTGCCGTGCCAGGCGTCCCAGAAAACGCGATCCCAGGCACCGATATTGCAACTGTTGTGGCCAGCGATATCGACGCCGACTCCTTGACCTACGCGATCGTTGGTGGCACCGGCGAACCAGTGTTTACAATCGACCCAACCACCGGCGCAATCACGGTGACACAACCTCTGGACTTCGAAACGACCTCGTCGTACACGCTCGATGTGGAAGTCACCGATGACGGATCTCCGGCACTGACAGCCACCGAGACGATCACCATTTCGGTCGTCGACACCAACGATGCACCGATCGTGGTTACTGGACAAACCGTGAGCGTTGGCGAGAATACGCCTGCGGGAACGGTCACGCTTGATCCTCCAATCGTTGCTACCGATATCGAGAACGACACGTTGACGTACAGCCTCGTCGACCCCGGTGGTTATGTCACGATCGATCCTGCCACCGGCGAGATCATTCGAACAGCCAAGCCGCTCAATCACGAGGCGACGCCGCAGCTCACGGTGACCGTCACGGCAACAGATCCATCAGGAGGCCAGGGCAGCGCACCGGTGACGGTATTTGTAACCGATCGCAATGACTCGCCCACCATTGCACCGTTTGGACCGTTCGACATCGACGAGAACCAAGCGAACGCCACCCTGGTCGGGCAGATCAACGCTTCGGACGAAGATGGTGACGCGCTCACCTACTCACTTACCGGTCCTGGCTCTTCCAACTTTGCTATCGATGCGCTGGGCAAGATTCGAAACACCTCCCCGCTCGACTTTGAGACCGCCTCGTCCTACAGCCTTACGCTGACAGTCACCGACAGCGCGGTGCCTGGCGCAACGGCCACCGCGCCAGTAGTCATTGTGGTGAATGACGTCAACGAAACACCTGTCGTTGAGCCAGCACAGACGTTCACCATCTCTGAAGACGCAGCACCACCACTTGCGGTCACGCCGGCCGTTGCAAAGGCCTCCGACGGCGACGCCGATGCGTTGACGTTCTCTCTCGACGACCCATCGAACACGTTTGCAATCAACCCAACGACCGGAGAAATCAGTCTGGCGTCATCGCTCGACTTTGAGGCCGCTACGAGCTATCCGATCACTATCATCGCCACCGATCCCGACGGAGCGACTGGTTCGGAGCCAGCAACGATCGACATCATCGACGTCAACGAAGCACCGACCATTGTTGCTCCACCGGTGGTGCCAGTTCGCGTTCTTGAGAACAGCCCAGCGGGCACCGTTGTCACCGACCAGATCACCGCCACCGATCCAGAAGGCAACCAACTCACCTTTGCGATGAACGACCCTTCGGGGATATTCGCAATCGACCCAACCACAGGCGAAATCAGCGTATTTGACAACACCGACCTCGATACCGAAAACCAAACCCTTCATACGGTGGTCATCACCGTCGACGACTCGCTTTCGGGCGGGACCGGCAGCGACACGCTGACACTCGACATCGACGTCACCGACCAGAATGAAGCTCCGGAAATCACGCCGACGATCATTCCCGTGATGCTCGAGAACACCACCCCGTCGGCGGTTGTCGCCTCCTTGGTCGCAACCGACCCCGAAAATGACACGCTGAGTTGGAGCATCGTCGGCGGCACTGGCGACGGCATCTTCTCAATCGACCCGTTGACCGGCGAAATCACCCTCGACGTTGCCGTCGACTACGACACCGCACCGCCGACCACCCAGCACACGCTGGACATCATCGTCGATGATGGCCTGCTCACCGATACCCAAACCATCGTTATTCCTATTGGAAACTTCGACGAGCCGCCGGTCATCAACCCGAACCAGACCTTCACGATCGACGAGAACGTCCCTACTTCAACACCAGTGACCGGAGGGGCCGTAACGTTTGTCGATCCCGACGGTGACCCCGTCACCTGGAGCATCGTCGACCCGACCAATACCTTCGGCATCGACGCCAACGGAAACATCTTCCGAGCCGGCCCAGCGACGATCGACGTCGAGTCGTTTGACACCTACACCGTCCAGGTAACGGCAACCGGCAGCCCAGCGGCCCAACCGTCTACCGAGTCGGTAATCATCACCGTCGGCGACGTCAACGAGCCACCGGAGTTGACCATTTCTGGTCGGGGCAACGTTGACGAGAACCTCACGCCATCGGTTCAGGTCGTTTCCACGATCAGCACCTTCGAGCCTGACGGCGATTCGTTCCAGTACGAGATCACCGGCGGCACGGGACTTGGCCTGTTCTCGATAGATCCAACAACCGGAGTGATCAGCACGAGTGCAGAGTTCGACTTCGAAGCAACGAACAGCTACACCCTCGACCTCCGTGTCTTCGAAACTGGCACTGCCGACAACTTTGATGACACAGGAACGATCACTATCGACATCAACGATGCAAATGATCCGCCGGTCGTCGCTGCTGGGCAGATCTTCGCCATCGCCGATGACCAGCCAGCTGGCACGATCCTGAACGGCAACGCTGGCGTCGTTATCGCCACCGACGTCGACAGCTCGATAGTGAACTACGCGATCGTGGGCGGCGACCCACTTGGCAACTTCACGATCGACTCGTCGGGTGCTCTTTCGCTCGCTACCGCAATCAACTTCGATGACGGCCCTGTTCGTACCCTCCTGATTGAGGCGACCGACGACGGTACGCCAGCTGAAACCAGCGCACCACAAAGCGTGACCGTTACGGTCGAAAGTCGGTTCGGCGCAACCCCATCACCGTTCATGGGTCAGGTCATCTTCAATGAGGTGTCCTTCTCCGGACACAAGCCTGGCAGCACCCAGACCGACTTCATCGAGATCTACAACATCAGCGGAGGCACCGTCTCCCTGGAAGGCTGGACGATATTTGACTACCCCGCTGCAGAACCCGACGCCAACCCCTTGGGCATTGGGTTTGGGCCAGGTCAATCTCTCGTCGACGGGGGCCGGGCAGTCATTTGGCTCGACCCGAATACAACTGAGACCGCTCCGGACGCCGACCTCGAGCTCGTGGTTCCACCTACGAGCACAACAACAAACGAAACGCTGCGACCAAACGACGATCTCTTCATGTATGACGACAACGGGCTTCTCGTCGCGTACTTGGCATGGGGAGATGAGGCCGCGGCCGACTCTGAAATTGGCTTGCGACCGCCGTTTGTCCAGTGGGGAGTTTGGGATCCAACGTTCGAGGCTGACCTCATCCTTAGCGGCAACGACTCGTTGTCACTCACCGCAGATGGCATCAACCACACAATGAGCGGATGTTGGGAACGGACCGGCAGCGGGGACGCTCTCGCCAACGGAAACTGTGCAACTGCGATCGGATCTGTCGATACCGATCCGGACCCAACCCGCACGAACAGCGCGGGCGATTCGAACGATCCGATACACGCACCCGGCCTCGCCCTTGCCAACCCGGTCATCAGTGAGTTCGCCGTCAACGGAATGGTCGACAGTGGCACCGGCAACGCCAACTTCATCGAGCTCTATAACGCTTCGCCGTACACCTACGATCGCAAAGACATACGGCTTGAGATCTATCAAAACGGCACGCTCGTAGGGAATTCCCCAATTTCGATCGGAGGGGCCGAAGCTGACCCGTGGACCGCTGGCGAACACTACCTAATTGGACAGCTCTTCGGTCCGTTCGGCATCCCTGGAAACAACACCGACGCGATTTTCCTCCCGGCGATCAACAGCTGGGACTATTCGTTCCAGATCGTGCACAACCAGTACGGAGTGTTGGATTTGGTTGGCAGCTCAAGTTCGGGCTTGTCCGAAGGCACCGGCGTCTCACGCTCGGTTGTCACCAACCGCCCCCAGAGCTTCAAACGTAAATCGGTGTATGGCCAAGGCACGTGCCAGGACACCAATGACAACGCAACCGACTTCACCAAGCACAACTACGACATCACGGCCACACGTATCGTGGATGGCATTATTCCGTGTACACCACCGACGTACCAGTCCGACCCAGCAGCCCGGCTCGTCATCGGCGAGATCACAACCGGACTTGGCGTTGACGAAGATGAGTTCATCGAGCTGTTCAACCCGTCGACTACCCCGATCAGCCTCAGGGGCTACCGAATCTACGAGGATGGCGGCTTGGTCGCGAACCTGCCGAACTTCACGTTGCAACCCGGTGATACGTACCTACTTGGCGGACAGTCCTATTCTGGGCCTTTAGCAAACCGCTCCTTCACAAAGAACATCAGTCAAGACAATGTGGTGGACTTGCGAGATCCGGCAGGCACCGTCATCGACCAGATTACCTTCGCTGTCGACCTACCTGCGACGCGGAATCGACTCACCAGTTGGGAACGAGGGAACAACGGTTGCCAGAACTCAGGCAACGCGTCGTTCGACTTTGAGTGGCGGTCGATCGCCACGCCGCGCGCATCAAATCCGGCTACGGCAACTCCTTGTAGCTAGCCGAGAGGCGTTACCGTGGGGGCTTGACCCCCGAGCTCGGCAACAACTCTCAACCTGATCTTGTCGTATCGACGAGTCGAAAGGCCGGGGCGGACGTTGTTGATCAAGCGCGCACGCTTGCCATCTTGTGGGGGCTGCCATTCGTCGAGCGCAGCGACCGGCCCATACGCGCTGTTCTGGGTGGAGGGCAGGTGTCGCTTCTATTCACCAACGATGGGGTGCATCTCGCTAGTTCTGAAGGGGTCTTGAAGTTTCACCTCGGGACGGCCTACATCCGTCTTCAAGCCCTTGTACGAGGCGAAATCGACCCACTGTTGCGCGCTGCTGAGGCAGTTGCAGGAGACCGCGTCCTCGATACGACGTTCGGCCTAGGAAGAGACGCACGGGTTATGGCTCGCGCGGTCGGTGTAACCGGCCAGGTGGTCGGCATCGAATCGAGTCGAGCGTTGTTTCATCTTGCAACACAAGGACTGAAACAGCTCGACCCCGATGTCGAGCCCACGCGCTCGAGTGGGCAAATTCGGCTCATTCTGGCCGATGCGCAAAGCTATCTACAGACATGCAGCGCGAACGATTTCGACACGGTGCTCATCGATCCGATGTTCGACACACCCACCACCTCGGATCGAGGCTTCGAGCTTCTTCGTGTAGTGGCCAACCCAACTCCGCTGACCGAAGCTTGGGTTCATGCGGCGCGCCGGGTTGCTCGCCGGTGGGTGGTCATCAAGGCATCGGATTCCCAGCCGTGGTTTAGCAAGCAAGGCCTTGAGTGGGTGCCCAGCAACAGCAACGCTGGCTGGTATCGGGCACCCGCAACAACCTGACGTACGCTTCTCGTCATGCCTCGTCTATCTGCCCGTTCGTGGGTTCCCGCCGCCTCTGAGGACTTCGTTCAATCGGTGGCAGGTACGACATCGTCGGCCAGCACCAGCGATGTCCGCGACTCGATCGAATCACTGGTTCGAACAAGCGAGGCTATCCACGACATCGAGTGCGTCAACCTCAACCCGGCGACAAACACCATGAGTCCTCGAGCGGTCGCGGCGATGCATGCCCTCAACCCTCGACCATCGCTTGGGTATCCCGGCGATAAGTATGAGATGGGTCTCGAAGGGATCGAACAGATCGAGATCATTGCCGCCGAACTTGCTGCCGAGGTATTCGATGCCAGCTTCGCGGAGGTCCGGATTCCGTCGGGCGCATTGGCCAACTTGTATGCGTTTATGGCCTGCTGCGAGCCAGGCGATGCAATCATCGCCCCGCCGGCATCGATCGCTGGCCATGTCACGCACCACTCCCCTGGTGCAGCTGGCCACTTTGGCCTCACTATTCATCCAGCGCCAATCGACGCCGCGAACTACACGGTCGATGTTGAGAAAACGCGGGAGCTGGCACACCAGATCAAGCCATCGATGATCACCATTGGATGCAGCTTGAACCTCGCCTTCCATGACGTCGTCGGGCTGCGTGCCGTGGCCGATGAAGTGGGAGCAACCTTGCTCTTCGATGCGGCACACCTGTCGGGGCCGATCGCTGGCGGAGCATGGCCAAATCCGCTGAACGATGGCGCGCACATCATGACGATGAGCACCTACAAGAGTTTGGCCGGTCCGGCGGGCGGACTGCTGGTCACCAACGACGAAGCAATCGCTTCGCGTGTCGACCAAATCGCGTTCCCCGGGCTCACCGCGAACTTCGACGCGGCGAAGACGGCGGGCCTCGCCGTCACCCTTGCGGACTGGCGAGAGTTCGGCCACGACCACGCCGCGGCCATGGTCGAGACCGCATCGGTTCTAGCCTCCGCGCTCGACGAATTGGGTGTGCCTATTGCAACCGCCGCCGGCGGGTTCACGGTGTCACATGCGTTGGCCATCGACGCTCGGAGCTATGGCGGCGGGCACGAGTGTGCAAAGCGCCTACGGCTAGCAAATCTCCTCACCTGCGCCATTGGCTTGCCCTCTGGCGACGGCGACGGTCTTCGAGTTGGCACCAACGAACTCGTGCGCTGGGGCGCGTCAGCGACGCACATGGCACCCCTCGCCGAGCTCATCTCGAGGGCGCTAGACGCCGAAGATCCATCAACAGTGGCCACCGATGTCACTGAATTCCGATCGCAATTCACCAACATCCACTTCGCCGGGTAATGCCGCCCCCCATGTAAAGCGATGCCTTACTGATCAAAGATGATGACCGATCGTGACACGGTGCCGTTCAGCATGTTTGAGAACGCGTCGTTGATGTCATCGAGCCCGACGCGGGCGGTGATCATGTCATCGAGTGGCAGCACGCCTGCCATGTATCGGTCGACGAGGTCGGGCATATCGAGGCGGAACCGGTTCGACCCCATGTTCGAACCCTGCAACGTCTTCTCCATCAATAGCTGAGACGCGTTGATCTCGAGGTCTTGATGTTCGGGAACCATGCCCACAATCGTGGCGAACCCTCCGTTTGCGAGCATTTCAAAGCACTGTTCGCTCGTCCGTTTTCGGCCAAGCGCTTCGAAGGAGTACTCAACTCCCCCGTCGGTCAATTCGAGAACGGCTTGCACCGGATCGACCTCAGCAGCGTTCACTACGTGTGTCGCGCCGAACCGTTTCGCGACCTCAAGCTTGTCTGCTTGCACATCGATCGCGATGATCTGCGAAGCACCGGCAGCAACAGCGCCGAGGATGGTCGACAGCCCCACCCCACCACAACCGACGACGGCCGTAGTAGCACCGAGCGGAACATCTGCGGTGTTGACCACCGAGCCAAAGCCGGTCATTACCGCGCACCCGATGAGCGCGGCGCGATCTAAGGGCATGTCGTCACGGATTTTGACCACCGCGCGCTCGCTCACCAACATCGAGTCGGCATAGGAAGCAAGGTTGTAGAGCTGACCCAGTGGCCCGCTCGCACCAGTGAGACGAGGCGCTGAGGTAGACGGACGTTGAGCGCTGGGCGTCGAACACAGAACCGGCCGGCCCGTGATGCAGAACTTGCAGGCGCCGCAGGCCACCGACATGCACGTGATGACGTGGTCGCCAGGTTCGACATAGTCGACGCCCAACCCAACGGCTTCCACTACGCCGGCAGACTCGTGACCCGGCACTACCGGCAGCTCACAGCCGTAATGGCCGTTCATAAAGTGGTAGTCGCTGTGACACACGCCGGCTGCGGCGGTGGCGATTCGAACCTCGCCGGGGCCTGGGTCGTCGATTTCGATCTCTTCGATAGTGAGCGGAGCGTCGATTTCGCGGAGCACAGCCGCCCGTGCGGTCTTGCTCATGTGAAATGGACCATCACTTCTTCGGCGAAGCGTTCGATCATCTCCATCGTCTCGGATTGCGGGAGGCCGAAGTTGGGGTTGAGGATGACCCGGTCGACGTTGAGGTCGTCGTACACACCCAGCTTGTCGACCATTTCGCTCGCCGTGCACACCAACAGGCTCTCGGCGAGTTCGTCGACAGTTTGCTCTCGCGGCAGCGTGCGAATCATTCCCGCATCAACAAGCCCCGGTCCGGTAAAGACGTTGTCGAAACGGCTGTAGTAGCTCTGGGCTGCATCGAGCTTGCGCTGTCGGTCGACGGCATCGTCAGCCATATGGGCAACGCGCGACAAGCTGATCGTGAGACCCTCGCCATCAGCTCCGAGAGATTCCTTGGCGGTCTTGTGGGCAGCGACCTGATCCACGAGCATCTGATGGTTGCCAGAGAGTGCAGTCGTTTGAATGTGGAAGCCTCGCTTGGTCGATGCCTCGATACCTGCCGGGTTCATCACCGCCATCATGAGCTGCGGGCGACCCGGGCCAACCGGTCGGGGCATGATCGTGAGCGCTTCGAAGTTGTAGTGATCGCCCGACCACGACACCTCTTCTTGGGTCAGTAGCGCCTCGAGAACGTCGAGGGATTCGTCGAAGCGCTCGCGGGTCTCAGCCATAGGCACCCCAAGGCGTTCCATCTCAAAGGCGAACGCACCTCGGCCAACACCAACCATCAAACGGCCTTCGGTGAAGATGTCGGCAACCACAAGCTCGCCCGCCAAGATCCGCATGTCGTGCAGTGGCAGCACAATCACCGAAGTCATGATGTTGACCTTCTCGGTGTGGGCCGCGATCTTCACCGCAAACTGCAACGGCGCCGGATTCATCAGACAGTTGATCAAGTGATGCTCGGTGAGGCCGACGGCGTCGTAACCCAGACGATCGGCGAGTACGGCCTGGTCGATCATGTCGGCGTAGACACGGTCACCGCCGTAGGACTTGTCCGGGTAATCAGCCGACAGCTGAATGCTGAACTTCACCACTTCATTCTGCCAGTCGGTACGAACGCTTGACCAGCGCAACGACGACTCGTAGGTTCCGCACGTGCCGACCAGCGACGATCGACGAATCGACAAGGGTGAATTCCTTGGCCTTGCCGTCGTGCCGGGCGTTGGCCTTGGCCTTTCGACGCCAACCGCGACCTGGTGGGTCGCAGCTGAAACCGACGACGACCTCCGAGCAGCGGTACGTAACCTCGACGCCCAGGAACCACGTTGGGTGTGGTGGGATTCGTCAACCCCGAGCGAGTTGGTCCGATTGGGCACGATCATCGATCGCTGTTGGGACGTTCTGACCGTGCACCGTCTGTTGCATGGCGGTTGGCGCACAACGATCGGTGAAGTGTGGGCGACCTTGCGCGACCTCGACGTTGACGACGTGCCAAAGATGGGGCAAATGGGCTTGTTGGACGCACCCAGTGACGCTGACGGCGATCTCGACGTTCCCGTGCGCCACGACGGGCATCTGCAACCCGAATGGACACACGGGGCGTGGGCCAAGACCCTCGAGAGGGCTGCTGCATGGGCTGGACTAGCGGTGACAGTCGCTGAAGGCCAGGAGAAGCTCATCGATGCTCGAACCGACGCTGACCGCTGCCGCTCGACCGCGCGGTCCGAGTCACTGGCGGAATTTCTGTGCGCTGAGCTCGCCCACCACGGACTTCCCGTCGACATGCTCGAGGCAGAACGGATCATCGCTGAAGCGGCCGGGCCTCGACCGAAGACGATTTCGCACGAGGACGCGATCCGGGCCGAACGCGACGAGGTCGTACTTCGTCACCTCAGCGCGCCCCAGCCGGTCAACCTGCGGAATCCGAACGAGGTGAAGTCGATGCTTCGACGTGAGGGGCTCGACGTTGAGAACACACGCGCGTGGCGACTTGAACAGCTTCGAGGCGAGCATCCGATCATCGAGGCGCTACTGCACTGGCGCAAGGACGAACGGATCGCCACCACGTACGGATACCGATGGATGGACGAGCATGTGCACGGCGGCAGGCTGCGAGGTGGCTGGTCGAGCAGCGACGGAGCAGCCGGGCGAATGACCGCATCAGCTGGCTTGCACAACCTCCCCACCGAAATGCGTTCGGCGGTGGCAGCTGAACCCGGCTTTCGATTTGTTCGCGCCGACCTCGGTCAGGTCGAGCCTCGGGTACTCGCAGCAGTCTCGGGCGACCGGGCCTTTATTGAGGCCACGCAAGCCGACGACCTCTATCAAGTGGTTGCTGACCAACTTGGCGTGGCTCGCCAGGTGGCAAAGCTCGCCGTGCTCGGTGCCATGTACGGTGCCACCACCGGCGAGTCAGCCCACGTATTACCCAAGCTTCACAAGAGCTACCCCGTGGCCATGGCAATGCTCGATGATGCAGCTGACCGCGGCCGTCAACGTCAGCCGGTCACCACTTCGGGAGGCCGCCGGATTCGAACCGGGTCAGCCGTCGGCGTCGATGGCGATCTCGATGGAGCGCGCTCTGCGGCGGAATCCCGCGGCCGCTTTGCTCGCAATGCACTGATCCAAGGCGCGGCCGCCGAGTTCTTTAAGGTATGGGCGATTTTGGTGCGGCGTCGAGGACGTCCATTGGGTGCGCAAGTGGTGCTATGTCTTCACGACGAACTGCTGATACACGTCCCCCAGGGACAGGCAGGCGAAGCGGCGCAGATGGTCGGTGACGCCGTGGCCGAAGCGGCGTTCTACTGGTCACCACAACCCGATGTTCGTTTCGTTGCTGACGTGAGCGTGATCGACCGATGGTCGCAGGCCAAGGAGTAAAGCTAGGCGTCAGCTAGCTTCATTGCGGCGACACGCTCGGCGGTTGGTCCAAGGAACTTCAGAGCGAGGAACGCACCGAGAAGCCCGCCCGATGACGACAAGACCAGGTCGCCCACGGTGTCGGTGTAGCCCAGTTCGAGCAACCCTCCGCCGCCGAAGGGCCCGTCGGTCGAGATCACCCACTCGAACGCCTCCCACCAGATAATCATGAGCCCGCCAAAGCCATAGCCGAGCATGATGGCGTCTTGGCGGTGGTGCACGTTGCGGAACCGGAAGGCCGCAAACGCAGCGACAAGCGAAATCCAGTTGACGAGGTGCAGAACATCGTCGGTGGCGTTGAACGACTCGTAGAGCCCGGCAACGTTTGCGAAGGTGTCGAGCAAGAACGGCAGGGCCAACAGCGCATCCGCGGCGTGAGGGTACGGGTCCCAGTTTCGGACCTTGGCAATGATGGGCACGAAGATGGCCGAGCCGAGGAACATCGGCGCCCGGTACTCCATGCCCTTGCCTTCGGCTCCCGGCGGGACGATGACGATCGCGACGAAGAAGCAGGCAACAAGAGCGATCTTTATGACGATGTTTGCCACCTTGACCCATTGCTCTCGGTCAAGCCTCAGCACATGTGTTGGGTAGTCCATAGTCGTGACGCTACTTTCCCGCAGGTTGCGTGATGAAACAATACGCACCTATCGGCAGCAAGGCTCTGGAAATGATTCAGCCCGTTTCCCTCGGGCCGTGCGCGCTACGACCCTGTTGGGCTGAGATTGATCTCGGTTGCCTTTACCGAGGCCCACACGTCAGCTCCCGGTGCCAGTGACAACGCTGAGACGGCTCCCGGAGTGACATCAACGCTCAGCGGTAAGGGCAAATCGAGAACCACCCGGGTGATATCCCCCAGCGGCTCGACGCTTCGAATCGTTGTCGACCAGGTGTTTCGCGGGCTGCCGTGCGGTTGTTGGGCGTGAAGCGCAATTGCATTTGGACGGATCGTGATCAACACTGCGCCGTCAAGTTGGGTGTCGGCAGCTGACAGCGATTGCGCAAAGTCATCGAGCTCGAGGACACCTCCGCGAGTTGTACCCGACAACAGATTCAGCCCGGCCAAAGCCGCGGCGTAGGACGTCGCTGGTGCCCGCCGTAATTCGTCGGGGGTGCCGCGCTGGGTAACTTTGCCGTCCTCCAAAATAGCGATCTCGTCGGCGAGGAGAAAGGCGTCGGTCGGGTCGTGGGTAATGAGCAGCCGAGGCCCCTCAAAGTGTCCGAGGTGGCTGGCCAACGTCCGACGCAAACCAGTTCTCGTCTCGACATCGAGCGCCGCAAGCGGTTCGTCGAGAAGCAACAGCTTCGGTTCTGACGCCAGCGCTCGGGCCAGAGCCACTCGCTGAGCTTGCCCGCCCGAAAGGTCGGTTGGTGACCGGTTTGCGAACGCTGCGATATCGAGCGTCTGCATCCAGGTTTCGGCGATCGCGTTGGCATTCGAGTTGCCCGCCGCCACCGGCCCAAACGACACGTTGTCGCGAACCGACAGATGTTCAAACAGTAGATAGTCCTGGAACACGATGCCGATCTCGCGAGCCTCGGGGGGAGCGAACACATCCTGGCTGGGGTCGTCGAGAACGGCACCGTCAAGAGCAATGCGTCCGTCGCTGATCGGCAGAAGGCCACCCAGTGCATCGACGGTTGTGGACTTGCCGGCGCCGTTCGGGCCGAGCAGCGCCACGGTGGTTCCAGGTTCTATATCGAGCGTGATGTCGAGAACGAACCCGTTGTCACGGTGCACGATTAGCCGGGCATCGAGTGGACCAAACGTCATGATCGCCACCACCGGTCACGCAATGCAACAAGCACGATCAGCGAAATCGCCACGAGCAAGAGGCTGATCGCTACTGCGGCGTCACGATCAGACTCGAGCGACAAGAACACCGCGAGCGGCAACGTTTGCGTCCGACCCTGCAGGTTTCCGGCGAACGTGACCGTCGCACCGAATTCGCCCAAGGCTCGAGCCCACGCAAGGACGACTCCGGCGATGAGCGATGGACGGATCATCGGCAGGGTGACCCGCCGAAACACGGTGAGCCGTGAGGCTCCAAGTGATGCGGCCGCTTGCTCGAAGCGCACGTCGGTGGACCGCAGCGCTCCTTCGACAGTGATTATCAAGAACGGCAGTGCAACAAACACGTTCGCGAGGATGACGCCGGCGAGCGAGAACGGAAGCACGATGCCTACTGCGTCTAACGATTCGCCGACGAGGCCACGTCGACCAAGGGCGAACAGCAATGCGGCACCGCCGACCACCGGTGGCAACACCATCGGCAGCGTGACGATGGCTCGCACGATTGACCGGCCTGGGAACTCGACGCGAGACAACACCCACGCGAGAGGAACTCCCAGAATTGTCGAGATGAACGCAGCGGCCAGCGACGAGATGAACGACAACCAGAGAGCGTCGAGCACGAGGTCGGAAGTAAGGAGCTCGCCCAGGCGTGACCACGGTGTTCGGCTGAGCAAGCCAACGAGTGGAAGCACGAACAGCAGCACCGCCACCGCAGCAAGGACCAGCAAAACGGTCGGTGGTCGACGTCGCACTCGGCGCGTTTCGCTCACCCGGCACCGTCGAGCGGCACGAACCCGCTTCGCTTGAGGATTCTCTGCGCGTCCTCGCTGAATACGAAGTTGACAAAGGCAATGGCTGCCTCACGGTTGCTCGCATCATTGAGCGGCGCAATTGGATACGTCACGGTGGCTTCGGCCGCGTCCGGCGAGTAGGCCAAATCAACTTCCGCGCTTGCGTTGGTATTGGTTTGATACACGATTCCAGCGTCGAGCTCGCCAGCGGCGAGCTTGGTAACCAGTGCCCGAACGTCGGGTTCGGTCGTATCGAGTTGGGCGGTTATCGATGCACGATCGAAGAGCCGCTGAGCCGCATCTCCACATGGCACGCCCACCGCACATGTTCCGAGCAGCAGCTCGGCATTGGCGAAGTCATCGAGCGAGGTGACCCCAGCTGGATTGCCTTCAGGAACCCCAATGACCAGCGAGTTGCGCACAAAGTCCTGCGGTTGGTTTGCGGCCCCGGCCGCAACCACATCGTCCATGACCGACCGGTTCGCTGAGGCAAACACGTCGGCGGGCGCTCCAGCGAGGATCTGTTCGCGAAGCGCAGAGCTACCGGCAATGTTCAGCCGAACGTCGACGCCGGGCGCTTGGGCCTCGAAGGCCTTCTCGATCTCGGCAAACGCGTCGGCAAGAGACGCTGCCGCAAATACGTTGACCTCGCCTGCGGCGTCAAGCGAGCCAGATCCCGTGCACGCTGCTGCAAACAACAGGGCGGCAAGTGCAACGCGGCTACGGGTGGGCATGGCAGACGAGTGTATTCTCTCTGCTATGGCAACAACGATGTTGACAGAAGAGCAGATCGATCAGTACTGGGCTCAAGGCTTCCTCTTCCTCCCCGATGCGCTTCGCCCCGAGCAGCTTCTAGCGCTCTCGGCAGACTTCGAAGCGTGGAAAGACGAAAGCCGCTCGCACGACGAGGCCTACGGCGAAACCCTCGATGAGCGGGCCCGCTTCGACCTCGAACCTGGCCATTCGAGTGACGCTCCTGCATTGCGCCGGGTTGCATCGCCCGTGGAGGTTTCCGCTGCCTACCTCGATGCCATGCGCACCAGCCCAGCACTCGACGCCGTAGCCCAGCTCATCGGCCCCAATGTCGAGTTCAACAACAGCAAGATCAACTCAAAGCAGCCGGGTGCTGCTACCGAAGTGAAGTTCCACCAAGACTTCCTCTTCCAGCCCCACACCAACGAAGACCTCATAGCGGTGCTCTTCTTCCTCGACGACGTAACGCTCGACAACGGCCCCCTAGAGGTCGTACCTGGCACGCATCGTGGCCCGATGTACGACCATTGGCACGCCGGGGTCTATACCGGCGCTGTCGCTCCCGACGTGGCTGCCGAGCACCAGCCGAACGCGGTGCCGATCCATGGGCCTGCAGGATCTGCGTGCCTCATGCATACCCGCCTGCTGCATGGCTCGGCCCCCAACCTTTCGGACCGACCGCGAACGCTGTTCATCAGCGAGTACCGAGCCGAGGATGCCAAGCCGTTGCAAGTGAACCATTTGCCAAGCATCTACGAGGGCGAACTGGTGCGGGGCGAACGTACCAACCGAGTTCGATGCTCGGATTACGAGATGATCTACCCCGAAGTTCCCACGGGAGCGTCATTCTTTTCTCAGCAAGCAAAGGCGCCTAGCTAGTGAGGACCGTGCAATGAGCGATCTAATCGAACTGCCATTTGAAACCGACGGTGGGTTTGGGGCACGAGCAACGATCGGCCTGGTCGTGCTCGAAACCGACCACACGGTCGAACCCGAGTTTCGCAGCATCGATGTCGACGGGGTGGTGTGGTACCACTCGCGCATTCCAATGGAGCCCGAGGTAACACCACAGACGCTCACCGATATGCGCGCTCGCCTGCCAGAGGCAGCCAAGCTACTTCCCGCCGAGTTCGAGTTCGACGCCATTGGCTATGGCTGCACGTCCGCAGCCACCCTTATTGGCGAGGAAGGCGTGACCGGAGCGATCCGCAGTGCCCACCCCGATATGGCCTGCTCAAACCCGATCAGCGCTGCGGTCGAGGCGTTTCGTGCACTCGACGTGTCCCGAATCGCGGTGGTCACCCCCTACACCGCTGACGTGACCGCACCGATCATCGAGCACTTTCGTGATCATGGCATCGAGGTAGACAACTTCGGTTCGTTCAACGAGTCGCGCGATCACGTGGTGGCGAAGATCGCGCCCGAGTCGATCGCCGCTGGCGTTCGCGAGATCGTGTCGTCCACCGATTGCGACGGCGTGTTCATCTCGTGCACGAGCTTGCGGACCTTTGGCATCGTCGAGTCACTCGAAACCGAGCTCGGCCTGCCGGTCGTGTCGAGCAACCTCGCCTTGAGTTGGCACCTGCTGCGCCTTGCTGGCATCGACGACACCATCGAGGGCCTGGGCCAGCTGTTTAGATGTGCACCAGCTCAATCGTGACCTCCACGGGCTTTCCGACCTCCACACCTTCGGCCTGACGCACAGCCTTCTTCAGCGGTAGCACGTACGTCTCCATCTCCTTGCTGGGGAACAGCGATGTAGTCCACGACGTCTTGCCGATCTGTACTGCGACCTTGACGCTGCCAAAGCCACCGGTCATCGACGTCGCATCGTCGATGGCATCGGCGTCGTCGGGCGGCACGGCAACAAATACCCACGATGTCTTGTCGCTGTGCCACGGAAATGGCTCGGCCTCAAACGTTACCTGCACAGCACGGTCACACTTTTGGAGGATTCGCAACGGAATCCGTTCGCAGCCCTGCAAAGTTGTTGGTTGCGTCGACGATTTTGTCGAGGCCGTTGGCCAGCACCGAGCGAGGGCATGCGAGATTAAGTCGGACGTGGCCGTCGGCGTCGGCGACGAACATGTCGCCGCCCTCGAGCAGGACACCACAGGTCTCGGCGAAGTAGCGGGTGAGGTTCAGGTCGTTGGGGAAGTATGCGGCAAGGTTCACCCACGCCAGATATGTGGCGTCGGGTATCGAAAAGACCGCCTTGGGTAGCTTCTCGGCCAGTACCTCGGCGAGGTATGCGAAGTTGGCGTCGAGATAGTTGATGAGATCACGGTGCCAGGCGTGCCCGTGGGAGAAGACCCCGATCGCTGCGGCTTCACTGAGAGGGTTCACCAATGGTGAGACATGGTCGAGCCAGCGTTCACGTAGCTCGTCGTTGGCGATGATGACGTTGGCGATTCCCAGCCCAGCGAGGTTGAAGGTCTTGCTCGACGACATGCAGGTCACGATCTTGTCGTAGTCGGGGTAGAGCTTGGCGAGCGGTGTATGGGTGGTACCAGCGCGAAGCAGGTCGCAGTGAATCTCGTCAGAGATGATCAGCACCTCGTTGGCTATGCACACGTCAGCCATCTGACGCAGTTCGTCGTTCGTCCATAGCCGTCCGGTTGGATTGTGGGGGTGGCACAGGAAGAACATGCGAACCGGAGAGGTGGTGATCTTGGCTTCAAAGTCGGCCATGTCGACGGTGTACCGGCCCGACTCGTCCTCGACGAGCGCGCAGGTGATGAGCTCGCGGTCGTACTTCGCACTTGAATGCTTGAAGTAGCCGTATGCAGGCGTAAGCGTGAGCACTGCATCGCCGTCGCCCACGAAGATCTCGGCGAAGTCCATCAGCGCGGGAACAATGCCTGCCGACGTCGTGAAGTGTTCGGCTTGGGGTCGCCAGCGGTAGTGAGCGTCGCACCACCGAGCAAACGAGTCGTACAACTCGGGCTCGAACACCGCCGAATAGCCGAAGATCGGATGTCTTTCGACCCGGTCGACCATGGCTGCACGCGCGGCGGGTGCAGACGCAAAGGCCATGTCGGCAACCCACATCGAGATTGCGTCTTCATCGGCGCATGGCAAGACCACTGGATCCTGGCCACCAAAGAGATAGTTGCGAAAGCCGTCCTTGGCCATGGCCCCGGTGTTACGCCGATCGATCACTTCGTCAAAGTCGTAGCTCACGCAAGTGACACTAGCCTTTGGACATGAGCGACAAAGACTGGGCTGATGCCTGGGAGCATGGCCAGATTGGCTTTCACCAAAGCGAGACCAACGACTTCCTCGCCCGTCTCGGCGAGCAGGTGCTGGGCGAGACGCCGGGGCGCGTGTTGGTTCCACTGTGCGGAAAGACCCTCGACATGGTGCACCTGGCGAACACCGCCGATGCGGTCATCGGGGTCGAATTCGTCGAACAGGCCGTGCAGGAGTTCTTTGCCGAACGTGGCCTGGTAGCCAAAGTCGACGCCACTCCCCCGGTCCGATACGAGTCGGGCCCGTACACGCTGTTCGCCGCCGACTTCTTTTCGATCAACACCGAACACACCGGCGAGATCAACTCGGTGTTCGACCGAGCGTCGATCGTCGCTCTCGACGCTGACACGCGAGCTCGATATGCCCAGCACCTCGCCTCACTGCTCTCAGCGGGCGCCACGGTGCTACTCATCACCTTCGACTACAACCAATCGTTTATGGCCGGGCCACCCTTTGCGGTACCTGACGAAGAAGTCCACGCCTTGTTCGAGACCAACTTCACCATCGAACATCTCGAGACGATCGACGCGTTGAACGATGAAATGCGGTCACGGGGAGCAACAACCTTTGAGTCCACCGCCTACAAAATGGTGCGACGTTAGCGGAGCTGCCGGCTCAGTAGCGGGCCAACCACGCGGAACCCGAGACCGGCAACAGGGCCAACAAACCGTCCAAGAGCTGCGGGGAGTTTGTCGATCGTCAGGTCCTCGACCCACGCCACCGTTGACCCGCCAGGTGCCTTTGCGACCCGAAAGCTGGCTGTGCCGCCAAGGACGGGGCCAAGTTTCTCTACCTCGCAATAGCCCTGCTCGGAACCGGCATCCCAGTCGAGCTGGGTCACCCGCATCCTGTCGATGAGAGCCATGGGACCAAACCCAGTTGTTGCGGTAAAGATCGTGCCCACCTCGTTAGTAACCGCGGTTTCGATCTCGACCCTTGTCGCGGGAATGAACTCCTCGTGAGCCTTCCAGTCAACGAGTAAGTCCCACACGCGGCGAGGCTCGGCCTTCACCGGCAGGGACACCTCAAAGTCAACCTTTGCAGCCATTGCCAAAAGTGTATGAGTGGGCGTACGTTCGCCCCGGACTCATTGGCGTCTAGTGAGCGTGTGCTTCTTCGCCGTGGGCACCGTGGGCGTCGTCTTTGCCCTTGATGGCGGTAATGGCGAAGTAGATGATGGCGCCCACGATGAACCCAAGGATGGCCGAGGCCACGGTGTTGCCGAGCCAGCCGAAGAGGCCGCCGAGGAATGGTGAGCCGGCCAGCCAGCCTTCGAAGTCGTGCACGGGGCCGTAGATGCCGTCCCAGTTGATGGGCGAGCCGTGTGTGCCGGCAAGGATGATGTGGCCACCTACCCACAACATTGCGGCAGTGCCGATGATCGTGAGCCACTTCAACACGATCGGCATGGCTGCGACGAGCGCAGCGCCGGTCTTCTGGGACGCTTCGTCATCTCGTTGTGCCATCGCCAGGCCAATGTCGTCCATCTTCACGATGAGAGCGACAGCGCCGTAGACCACGACCGTGATGAGAATGGCGATGGCGGCGAGGGTGAATCCTTGCTGCACGATGCCGGTCTCGCCAGCGCTGTTGTCCTCGAGCAATGCCTTTGAGGAGATCACCATAATCTCAGCCGACAGAATGAAGTCGGTGCGAATCGCGCCTTGGATCGTCTTTTCTTCGGCTTCGGGGCCCTGCATTGCGGCTGGAGCTCCGTGGTCTTTGTCTTCGTGGCCTTGGAGGTAGTGGATGATCTTGTGGGCGCCCTCGTAGCAGAGGAATGCGCCGCCGAACATCAAGATGATGTTGATGACATCGGGTGCGTAGGTGCTGAGCAGAAGCACGACGGGCAGGATGAAGATCAGCTTGCTCTTGAGCGAGCCGGTGGCGATTCGTTTGATGATCGGAAGTTCGCGTTCAGCGGCGAGGCCTTGCACATATGCAGGGGTGACTGCGGCATCGTCGATAACAACACCTGCGGCTTTCGCACTTGCCTTTGCGGCAGCGACGCCAACATCATCTACAGACGCAGCGGCAAGCTTTGCCAACGCTGCGACGTCGTCTAGTAGTCCTACAAGTCCACCGGCCATGATTTCACCTTCAGCTGGTCCGAAGTTTCAAACAGTATCCGGATCGGCATCTGATCTGGCGTATCAACACCAAATCCCCATGATGGGGTGAGACCTACTAATCGTTGTCGGTCGTGCCAGCGCCAGCGCCGGCACGGCTGGCATCTGTTGCTGGTGCGTAGGTGCGGTGGGCTAGCTGTTCGAGGCGCTGCACTAGCGGAATATCGAGTATCACTCGGTTATTCGACTGCCCAGACACACACGGAGATCGGCCGGCCAACCCACTCAGGTGCCGACCATGATCTTCTGATTGCGTTGCGCGGGTGATCGTCACGGAATCGGTCATGGTGGTTATGTCGCCATAGAACACAGTGTTTTGCGCGGTGATGTGGCTTGCACCTTCGGGCCATTCCACAACGAACGACGCCGTGCCTGAGCCCAGCAGTTCAAAAACAAAAGGCACGAGCAATTCGGGAGTGAAGGTGCGGCCCAGGCTGAGCGGGTTATCGAGGTCGCTCACACCACGATCGAGCAGGGACGTGCCAACACAGACAGGGCAGAGAACGCCCTCGTTAGCGCTGGTCCAGTCAGCTTCAGGCATCCCCAATACGTCGCTATCTCGGCTCGCCAACTGGTCGAGTAAACCAACAACCGCTGCGGGAGACGAACCGTCCAACTCGGCGAGGCGGCGAGCCGCCCACGAGGCGTCTTCGGTAAGACCCCACGGATAGCCAACGCCTCGAAATGCCTTAGCTACCAGAGCCCGGTACTCATCGAGCGAAAGGTTCATGGGGCCGGATACACCCACGAGTCAGGGTCAGCGCTCGAGAGCTCGTGGGGAAACGGTGCTCCTTGGAACATGGTGATTCGCACCCACCGGTCAGAGCGGGGGTCAAAGCGGGTAGCTCCAAAGAAGCTGAGCTTTGCCCGCAGCAGATCGATCGGCAACATGTCCGATGCAATCGTGTTGTCGCGAACCTCTGCGTAAGGCTTGTCGTCCATCAGCAGAACCCGTCGAGCGACGTGTCGATGCTCTGGGTGGAGCCGCAGGAACGCTGCAAGGTCGTCGGTATCGCTCCACTGCCCAAGGTCGCCGTACATGCGGGCCACGTCGCGTCCAGGCTGGAGCGGCTGCTCAAAGGGCCCAATGGGCTCCTCATGGCGCTCCCCCAACCGTGGTTCAAGCTTCTCTTCCGACACGTACCAGGCACGGGCATCGGCGTCATCGCCATCCCAATCGATCTCCAGCGCCCACGGGTACGATCGCTCGATCGCAGAGCGCACGTCTGCCACAGGGGTTCGGCCATCGATCGCGGCGGGAGCGGACTCATCGGCGTGCATCTGGTCGACCAGTTCGTCGACGAGGTGGCCGTATGGCTCAAGCAGGAGCGAAACGACGAGTTCTTGGCCTTCGAGAGAGAGTGCTGTTTCGCTCCAGGTGACGAGGTCGTTCCACGCATAGTCCCGCAATAGGTCAGCGGCTTCGAGGTAGCGGTCGATGGCGTCGATGTCGTCTCGCAGCTCAGCGAGTTTGGTTTGTTGGATCTCGTGGGCCGAGTGCCAGCTGTCGACGAGCTGACGAGATTGCGCCACGACCCGACGGAACATCTCTTGTTCGTCGCTGGTGGCTGACTCGACCGAACGCACTCGACGCAAGCCCTCTTCGCGGGCAGCGATCCAGTTGTTGATGAGCCGGGGGTGGGTCAACAAGAACGGCGCCATACCCAGCCCGGTGGAGTTCCCGATACCAAACCGGCGACGAAGCGCTGGCTCGAGGGCAACGGCGTTGGGCGAAACGTGCTTGGCCATGTTCTCGACGAGGTCCATGACGAAGGTACGGATGAGGTAGACGGTGAGCATCTCGGCTTGGAACGGTGCGAGGAGCTCTTCGCGGTCAGCAACCGACTGACGATCGGCGGCGCCAAACTTGCCGCTGCCATACACCGCAGTGGTGCGCATGAGGTAGCCAACTTCTTCAACGGCGTCAGCGTCGGGTTGTTCACCCCCAGCAAGCGCATCGATGACCTTCGACCAGAGCCGCACCGACCGGTTCGCACGCGACAACGTGAGCTCGGTTCCAGCAACCCGCCCGGCCTCTTGCAGGGGCACGTTGGCGCGGAGCCGTTCGACGTCGTTCTCCGTGGGCACACCGTCGTGCAGCGTAAACGTGGTGTCCCAGGCCGTGGCGATGACCCGGTCAGAGCGTTGATCATCCGGTAGATCGTGAGCGAACGCCACCAACGTGTAGGTGCGTTCGGGTGTGTGGGCGCAGTACAGGGCGGTGCCAACACCGTTGGCGTCGACATCGAAGCGCGGACGGTCGAAGGTCCACGCTTCGCGCTTCATCCGGCGCAGCAAGATGCGCATGAACGACAACCGGCTCTGATGGAACGAACCCATTCGGTCGAGGCGCATCACCGTACTCGGCGGGCGGCGTTCGATCGTGGCGGTCACGACTGTGGCCCGAAGTTCTCGTCGAAGAAGCGATACCAATTCCCACCCATGAGCGCAGCGACCTCGTCGACGCTGAAGCCCACTTCGCCTAGCCCAACCTCGATGTTGCCAAAGTCGTTGTTCGTCTCGAACCAGGTTGGCTGCGGCGGAAAGCCAGGCGCTGACGCTGAACCTTCTCCGTAGTCGATTGCTTTGGTCCAGCGACCAACTCGCATCCATTCGACGATGCTGTCGGGCTGGTCTTGGCAAAGGTCACTTCCCAAGCCGAAGTGCTCGACGCCATACATCTCTGCCGAGTCGGCCACCATCTGGCAGAAGCTCTCGAGGGTGCACTCAGTCTTGTCTTTGAGGTGATGCGGGTACAGCGAGAACCCCATCATGCCGCCATTGCTCGTGACTGCACGAATGACCTCTTCACGCTTGTTTCGCAGCGCCGGATGCCATGCGTGCGGGTTGGCGTGGGTGATGGCGATTGGACGTTCGGAGAGCTCGGCGGCCTCGATGGTCGAGCGGTCAGCGGAATGGCTCATGTCAACGACCAGCCCGACACGATTCATTTCCTTGATGACCTCTTTGCCCATCCGGGTGATGCCGGGGTCGTCGTCTTCGTAGCAGCCGGTGGCGAGCAGCGATTGGTTGTTGTAGCTGAGCTGCATAAACCGCGCGCCGAGGGTATGGAGGATCTCGACAAGGTCGATGTCAGCTTCGATCGGTGATGGGTTTTGGAAGCCGAAGAAGATGGCGGTGCGATTCGTTTCCTTCGCCACGTCGATGTCGGCTGCCGTCCGACCATGAAGAATCAGGTCGTTGTGGGTGTCGAACCAGCGGTTCCACTTTGAGATCTCGGCGACGGTCTCGCGGAAGGTCTCGTGATAGGCAATCGTGACGTGCACCGCGTCGACCCCGCCCGAACGCATCTCGCGAAAGATCGGCTCGGACCAATTCGCAAACTGCAGACAATCAATTCGATACACGGCGAGAACTTTCGTATCGGGGAGTACCTAGAGGGTACGTGCTCTACCAACCCGATGGTGGTTCGTATCGAACAGGTGTAGAACTGGCCGCTTCGTGTACGAATCACTTACCCGCTGGTGCCGACAAAGCTCCGAAGCCGCTTCGACCGACGCTTGCCGCTAGTGCCCGTCGTTGTGGTGATCGTCGGTAGGTGTGTCTTTGGCAAGGTCGTCGATTGCAAGAATCCGAACCTTGGTAATCTGGCGGCCGTCGAGCGCTTCAACGGTGACGTCGTAGGGGCCGTGGCGCAGTGTCGTGCCAACCTCGGGAACCGCGCCGTGGCCGGCAAGCACCAGGCCAGCGATCGTCACGACATCGCTGTTGTCGAACGCCGAGTTACCCAGGTGCTCACGAAGATCGCTCAACGGCGTCTCGCCATCGACCGACATCGAGCCGTCCTCATGGGTAACAACTTCCTCAAGCTGTTCGTCCTCCATGACCTCGGCAATGACATCGTCGAGCGACACCAGTCCGATCGTGGCCCCGAACTCGTCGATCACGAGCGCCGCGTGGGTGCCAGCTTGCTTGAACCGATCGAGCAGATCTTCAGCGGAGGTGCTCGCAGCGACGGCGGGGACTTCGCGGGCGATGTCGGAGACCGACGTAAACGTGTTGCTGTGAGCGACACGGATGTAGTCCTTCACATGAAGCAGGCCCTCGACATGATCAAGATCACCGTCGATGACCGGGTAGCGGCTTCGCGGCGACTCGGCCAGGAGCTTCTCGATGTCATCGGCCGATGCCGACTTGTCGATTGCCAGAATGTGACTACGCGACACCATGAGCTCCTCGGCAGGATGCTCGCTGAGCTCGAAAATGTTTCGGATCAAGTCACGCTGCAAGCCACCGAGTTCACCGCTCTCGGCTGACTCGTCAGTGACGATCGTGAGCTCATCGCTGGTGTGCAATGACATGGCCTTGTCGGGCTCGGGAATCCGCAGCATCCGCATGAGCGCAAATGCGATCGCGTTCAACACGGCAACCATTGGCTTGAACAGGGCCGAGAAGGCCCGCATGAGCGGGTTGAGCTTCACGCTGACCGCTTCGGGCGACTGCAGAGCGAGCGCCTTGGGGATCATCTCGCCGAACACGACGTGCAAGAAGGTGATGATGCTGAGCGCAATGATGAAGCCCAACGTGTGCGAGAACGTCTCGGGCACACCGAGATCCTCGAGCGGGCCGTAAAACCATTTTGCAATCGCTGGCTCGCCGTACATACCGAGGCCAATCGAGGCCAAGGTGATGCCGAGCTGGGCCACGGCGATGTAGCTGTCCTTGCCCGCGTGGCGGGTAAACACATCGAGGAGCCAGCGCGCGGCACTACTGCCGCCGTCAGCCATGCGCTCAAGACGGCTCGCCCGCGCACCTACAAGAGCGAACTCCGCAGCGACAAACATGCCGTTGATCACGACGAGGAAGAATATGGCAATGATTGGCAAGGCAATGGAGCCAAAGCCGCCACCACCGCTGGCCTCGGCGGCGAAGAGGGAGGGCGAAACAGTCATCGGCCTCCCTCCGGGTCAACGAAGCTGACACGTTCGATCGCGTTCCCGTCCATCTGTTCGATCGTCACCTCGAGCTCTCCACCAGCGAGCATCACCGTCTCGCCAACGTCAGGGGCTCGGGAGAGCTCGTGCCAGATCAATCCGCCGATCGTGTCGACATCGGTGGTTGGGAGCTTCAGGCGGAACTGCTGGTTCAGGGATTCGAGCAGGACCTCGCCCTGCACTGATACCCGTCCGTCGCTTACCACGATGGGATCGGGGTCGACATCGAATTCATCGCGTACTTCGCCGAAGACTTCTTCGATTGCGTCTTCGAGGGTTACGAGACCTGCAACGTCGCCGTATTCGTTGATCACGAGAGCGGCGTGGCGGTCAGCTTCATCGAGACGGCTCCACAAGGCCGGGACCGTCAGGGTTTCGGCGACGTCGAGGACCGGGCGCGCAATCGAGGCCACAGGAGCGTCGGGGCTGCGTTTGGCCTCAACGTAGAGATCGCGAACATGAGCAAGACCGATGACATCGTCGTGTGACTCTGCCGACCACACCGGGAACCGAGTAAACGGAGTGCCGACGAGCTCTTCGAGCGCGTCGGCGATCGTCGTTGACCCGTCGACGCCGGTGAGGCGTCGGCGCGGGGTCATGATCTCGCGCACAAGACGCTGCTCAACATTGAGCACCCCAGCGACCATGTTTCGTTCGGAGGCATCGATGAGGCCGCCCTGAGCACTCTCGTCGAACAACGCCGCGAGTTCTTCAGGCGAGTGGACATGGGCGTGGCTGTGTTCGGTGTTGAGCCCAACCGCCCGCATCAGCGCAAAGGCCGAACCATTAAAGACCGCAACGAGCGGGCGAAACAGCATTTGACTGATCTGCATCGGCCGAAGCGTGGCGATCGCAAGCTTCTCGGGGTAGCGAAGCGCGGCGGTCTTTGGGAGGAGCTCTCCGAGGATCACCTGCAGCGCAGTGATGATTATCAGGGTGACGATGATCGCCGCTGCCCGGCCGCCGTAATTCTCGAAGACTGGCGTGAGGCGGTCCTGGCCAAGGAAACCGGCAATGAGGCTGCTGAGGGTAATTCCCACCTGGCATGCAGCGACGTAGTTGTCGAGCTTGACCGGATCGCGGACGATCTCGAATAGCTTGCCAGCTGCTTTGTTGCCTCCTTGGGCTTCGGCCTGGATGCGTGACTTGCGGGCGCCGACGGTCGCAAACTCGGCGGCGACGTACAAGGCGTTGAGCGCAAGCATCACCGTAATGGCGATGATCGTGACGATATGTCCCACTGTTTAGTCTTTCTCGCCAAGCAGTTGCTTGGCGGCATTTCCCGCTCGGTTGTTCAAGTTTGCTTGCCCGCACACCAAAATCAGCTCGCTGAGCTGAACTTCGGTGTACTGCTTCCGAAGTTGACCAATCAACGTCGGCTCGAGCTGACTGGTTTGGCCACACATGGCGTCTGCCAACGCCAATGCTGCGCGCTCGGCATCATCGAAGACATCGGTCCACGTCTCGGGCGTTTCGAGCGCGTCGATCTGGGCATCGGTAAGTCCGCGTCGCCTCGCCGAGGCAACATGAGAGGTCAGTCAAGTGGGGCATTCGTTGACGATCGATGTGCGCAGGAACACCAGCTCTTTCACCGCCGGAGCCACGGCCCCGTCCTCTGACCAGATTGCCTCGCCAAACGCCTTGTATGGGGCGGTGGCGTCATCAACCTTGGAAAGCGTGTACCCGAGAGGAGCACCGGAGAGCTTGAGACGTATGGCCATTCCCCCAGTATGTCCCAGGAAGAACGCTCGCCTGGGTAATCCGAGCCTCGCGTTTGTCAACGTGTTGCCCGAGATGCTCGTTGGCTACGGTGAGGTGCCGGCAGACACGGAGCTATGACGTGAACGACAGTCCAACGAACACCGCACGCGAGTTTCAGGTTGGCCAAAGGGATCTCACGATGTTTCGTGTTGTTGAACATGACTCGCGGGCCATTGCCGAAGGCGAGATTCGACTGTCGGTCGAGTCCTTTGCGTTCACCGCAAACAACATCACCTACGGAGCAGCGGGCGACTTTCTTGGGTACTGGCAGTTCTTTCCCGCAAGCGACAATGCTGACGGAGCGTGGGGCATTCTTCCGGTGTGGGGGTTTGCCGACGTGGTCGAGTCGACAATCGATTCGGTTCCCGTCGGCGACAGGCTGTACGGCTACTTTCCGCCGGCGACTGAGGTGATCATGGCGCCCACAAATGTTTCAGGTTCGAAGCTGCTCGACGGGAGCGCGCACCGCCAGTCGCTCCCGCCGCTATACAACCGGTACCAACGTGTGTTGAACCAGGCTGATTATGACCGAGCTCGCGACGACGTGACGTCCCTGCTCTCGCCGCTTCATCTCACATCGTTCTGTCTTGTCGATCAGCTCAAACAGCAGCACTTCTACGGAGCAAAGCAGGTGGTTATCACTAGCGCTTCGTCGAAAACAAGCCTTGGCACCGCGTTTGGTCTAGGCGAAATAGCCGACGCTCCACGCATTGTTGGCCTTACCTCGCAGCGCAACCGCGAGTTCGTCGAAGGAACCGGCTTGTACGACCAGGTGGTTACCTACGGTTCGATCGCAGACGCCCTCGACATCGAGCTTGCAACGGTTATTGACATGGCCGGCAATCCTGAGGTGACCGTCGCCCTCGATGGCACCTTGGGCAGTTCGTTGGCGCACTACATCGCGGTGGGAATCACCCATTGGGAAGAGCTCGGTTGGAAAGGCGAACGGCCCGCCATTCCAATCGAACAGTTCTTTGCCCCGACCTACATTCTCGAGCGTGTGAAGAGCATGCCAATGGACAGCTTTGATCACGAATCTCGCGCCTTCGTCGCCCGGGCGGCCGAGGCCACATCGTCGTGGATGGACATCGAGCGACGCTCGGGGATCGAGCAGCTCGCCGAGGTCTACAGCGACATTGTCTCGGGCATATATCCGCCCGGTGTTGGGCTGATCGTCGTCGCCTAACGCGAGCTAAGACGTCGGAATCCGCAGATTGGCTCGGACGCCGAGACTAAGATCGCTCCTGCCGACTTCTGCGCTTGAACTAGCTCAGGGCGGATCGGCTAACCAACCTGTGAGATGTCAAAGCCGATGTCTCCACGAAGGAGAAATTGACATGAGCAAGTTTGACGATGCAATGGACCGCTGCGTAAAGCAGATGAAGGAACAGAAGATCCCTGTGGATCGCCCGCTCCTCGAGAAGATTGGCAAGTCTCTCGGGCCTTCGCTCTACAGCCGTGACGCCTCGCTCGTCGCTGCTGCCCAAAAGAGCGAGCTCGAGACGATCAAGAAGAACTTCCTGATCAAGAAGCTCGGCTGCAAGGACGGCCCAGAGCTCGACAAGGCCCTCGCAAAGGCTGTGAAGAAGATCGGCCAGAGCCGTCGCAACAAGCTTCGCCCAGTCTTTTACTACCTGCTGGTCAAGGACCTGAAGAAGGAAAACAAGTACAAGTAAGCACCGCGTACTTGGGCATTTCGTGCCCCTGATACATGCAGAACGCCAGGCCGGGCCTTGTCCCGACCTGGCGTTTGTTTGTTTTTGACCTCAAGATGTTCGCCATGACGACGCCCATCGACTGTGAGTACACCGTGGAAGGTGACGGCCCGCCGCTGTTCCTCATCCATGGCATCGGAGCCCAACGCGACACTTGGCGGTTCCTGACGCCTCTACTCGTTGAGCAGTACACGGTGGTGTCCTATGACCTGCGCGGTCATGGCGCGTCGCCGATGCCCGACGGCATGTTCGGACTCGACGAGTTGGTTGCCGACCTCGAACGAGTCCGTGAGCGCACCGGCTTCGAACGGGCGCACTTCGCTGGCCATTCGCTTGGCGGGATGATCGGGCCCGCGTATGCGCTCGCCTATCCCGACCGAGTCGCGTCGCTTGGGTTGTTATCAACCGCTGCGTTCCGCACAACTGACGACAGCGCAAAAGTAAACGGCGTGGTGGCCAAGATGCGCGAGCAAGGCATCCCGAACGTGCTCGAGACGCTCACCGACCGCTGGTACACCGATGCGTTTCTCGCTGACCGGCCCGACATTGTGCGGGCGCGTCTCGATCAAGTGATCGCCTGTGACCCTGATGTGTTCCTCAACGTGTTCGACATCTATGCAAACTGTGAGATGTCGCCGTGGCTGCACGAGGTCGACGCTCCGTCCCTGGTTCTCACGGGCGAGAACGATGGCGGGTGCAACCCGAGGCTCAACCAACAGATTCATGATGCCCTCCCCCATTCCGAGCTTGTGATCTTGCCCGAGCTAAAGCACTCGATTCTGCTGGAGGCCGGCGAGCTCGTCGCCGAGCACATGCTGGGCTTCCTCAGCCGCCTCTGAGGCGATTTCGCCGGCGCGCCGGTTATAGGCCTCGAAGTCGTTTCGCCATATGCAGCTGCCGGCTCGGCGCCTGCTTAGATACAGGGCGTGAGAGTTGCCAGTGACGGAGGAGACCGATGAGTAGACCGCTCGATGGACTGCTGGTCGTCGCGGTCGAACAGGCCGTGGCTGGACCGTTGTGCACGTCGCGCCTCGTCGACGCTGGGGCGCGGGTTATCAAGGTCGAGCGTGCGAGCGGCGACTTTGCCCGGGGCTATGACAGCGCTGCGAGCGGCGATAGCTCGTACTTTGCGTGGACGAACCACGGCAAGGAATCGATAGTGCTCGACCTCAAAGCCGAGCAAGACGCCGCCGTGTTGCACGCGATACTTGCGAGCGCTGACGTGTTCGTGCAGAACCTGGCGCCGGGTGCCCTTGGCCGCATGGGCTTTGGTTCCGATGAGCTTCGCCAGACGAACCCGAAGCTGATCACGTGCGACATCTCGGGGTATGGCGATTCGCCGGCGGTTGCTGGCAAGAAGGCGTACGACCTGCTCGTGCAGGCCGAAAGCGGCATCATCGGCATTAGTGGCGGCCCGAACGAACTTGGGCGCATCGGCATCTCGATCGTGGACATCGGCACCGGCGTAACGGCCTATACCGGCATCCTCGAGGCGCTAGTGGCACGTGGTGTGCATGGCGAGGGTCGTGGCATCTCGGTGTCGCTGTTTGACGTCGCCGCTGAATGGATGGCCGTGCCGTTCGCACAACACAAGCACGGAGACGGTGGACCGACCCGGGTCGGACTGCGCCATCCTACGATCGCCCCCTACGGTGCGTACGAAACGAGCGACGGACAGCTGACGCTTCTGTCGATTCAGAACGAGCGAGAGTGGCAGCGCCTGTGCGCCAACGTCCTTGGCCGACCCGAACTTGCCACCGACGACCGCTTCTCGTCGAACAACGCCCGCGTGGAGCATCGCCACGACCTCGAGGCCGAACTGTCGGGCGTCATCGCGACGTTGGATGCTGGAACCTTTCAGCAACGCTTACAAGACGCAGCCATTGCGTGGGGCATGGTGAGCTCGCTCGATGACCTGTTGGCACACCCGGCCCTTCGCACTCGCGATGTCACGTCGAGTACGGGCGGCACTATCGACCTCCCAGCGCACCCGGTGCGGACGACCGGTTCGACCAGCGACTCCGACACTGCACCCGTGCCGAAGCTGGACCAACATGGAGCGGCAATTCGCAAGGAGTTCACATGAGCAACACCTCCCCCGCGGTTACTTCTCAAGACATCGAGACCTTCTCACGAGACGGCGTGGTCTGCCTTCGCGGGGTCATCGGTCAGGACTGGATCGACCGTTTGTTGGTTGGGGTGAACTACACCCTCGAGAACCCAACCTCCCGGGGCCGGTTGTGGAATCGGGACGAACAGGGCCGCGAGTCGAGATACGACAGCCAGGCCTGGACCACCCGGCCCGAGTTCCGAGAATTTGTGTTCGAATCCCCGCTGAGCGGCATCGCTGGCGAACTCATGGAGTCGGACCGGGTCAACTTTTTCTTCGACGCTATGTTCGCCCGCACCCCAGGTACCCAGTTTCGTACGCCGTTTCACCAAGACGAGCCGTTCTGGTCGATCGAGGGCTTCCAGACCGTGTCGTCCTGGATGCCGCTGGTGCCAGTTGCCAAGGCGAGCTGCCTCGAAATCGTGCGCGGCTCGCACCGCTATGAGCAGACCTACCGTCAAGAGAACTTCGGCGCGCTGACCGGCGACGAACGTGATCAGGTCACCTTCGACGGCACCGATGACGGCCTTGTTGACTTCCCCGACATCGAAGGCAACCGGGCCGACTACGACATTGCCAGTTGGGATATGGAACCTGGCGACGTGATCTGCTTCAACGGCCGAGCCATTCACGGCGGGTCGGGCAACCTGCCCGAAGGAAGCGAGCTCAAGGTGTTCAACACCAAATGGGCGGGCGACGACGTTCGGGTGACCTTTCGCGACACCGGCATGGACCCCGATCACACCCAGGTCATGACCGATGCGGGTCTGGCGCCGGGCGACCGGCTCGGCACTGAACTGTACCCAGAGGTGTGGCGGCGAGCTGACGCGTAAGCAAGAATCGGCCCATGAGCATCGAACCGCTGAGCAAGCAATATCTGTCCGTCAACGGCAAGCAGATGGCCTACCACGATGTTGGTGAAGGCGACGCGGTCGTGTTCCTTCACGGCAACCCGACCTCGTCGTACCTGTGGCGTGACATCGTGCCCTACGTGTCAGGGACTCACCGATGCGTCGTGCCCGACCTTATTGGTCAGGGTGACTCGGACAAGCTCGATGACCCTGGTGTCGATTCGTACAGCTTTGTCGAGCACCGTGAGTACCTCGATGGGTTGCTCGATCAGCTCGACCTGGGCGACAACATCACCTTTGTGATCCACGACTGGGGTTCGGCGCTTGGCTTCGATTGGGCCAACCGCCATCAGGACCGCGTTGGGGGCATTTGCTACATGGAGGCGATTGTTCGCCCGGTGACGTGGGACGAATGGCCCGAGTCCGCCCGTGGGATTTTCCAGAACATGCGCACCGAAGCTGGCGAAGAAATCGTGATGACCAAGAACCTGTTTGTCGAGGCCATCTTGCCGTCGTCGATCATTCGCAAGCTCAGCGACGAGGAAATGAACGAATACCGGCGCCCGTTCGCCGACCCGGCCGATCGGCGCCCCACCCTCACCTGGCCTCGCCAAATTCCCATCGACGGCGAACCCGCCGACGTGGTCGAAATCGTGCAGTCATACGCCGACTGGCTGTCAACCTCCGAACTTCCGAAGCTCTTCGTGAACGCTGACCCGGGCATCATCCTCACCGGCCCGCAGCGCGAGTTCTGCCGCACCTGGCCCAACCAGACCGAAGTAACCGTGCCGGGAATTCACTTCATCCAGGAAGACAGCGCAGACGCCATCGGCGAGGCCCTCGCAAGCTGGCTCAGCTAAGCCCACCTGGCTCCATACGTGTACTCCGGGGTCAGACCCCCGAGTTCACGTATGGGATAAGGCGCTGAATGCGTCGAGTACTTCGGCGGTTGTTCGGCGGGCACCGGTCTGGAGGTACTCCATGGCGTTCAACGACGCGTTGTGGGCGTCGAGACTGGACCCGGCCACGCAATCCTCGACGACCCGGCAGAAGTAGTCGTGCTGGTGCCCATCGACGAAGGTGTAGTGAACGCACACGTCGGTGTGGCCACCGATGAGGATCAGTGTGTCGGCCTTGAGGCCTTTGAGCAGAATTTCGAGCTCCGTGCCAAAGAAGCAGGAGTACCGACGCTTCCGGATGAAGTAGTCATCATCGCGCATGCCGACCGCTGGATCTACGGCCGTTCCGGGGTCCCCCTCGAGGAGGTGCACGCCTTCGACGCCGTCGAGTTCTCGTCCGAAGTCGACGAGGTTTCGGCGGTGTGCTTCTTGAAAGAAGATGATCGGCACGTCGCACTCTCGTGCCTTTGCGATGAGCTTGGGAGCCGAACTGAGGCGCTCGTCGTAGCCGTCCATGAGGGGGATCGTCACTGGAGCATCGGGTTCGCTTGCACCTTCGCCGCCTTGAATGTCGATGACCAGCAACACCGGTTGCCCCTCGATCAACTCCCGTACGGGTTGTTCAACGCTCATCTGTCTCCTGCAGGTCCGGACTGACACCTATGTTGTTACCACGCGGCGGCAACTCGACCTCATGCCACCCGTCGTAGGTGCGGAGCAGCAAGACGTCGTCGGTGCGACCCACGATCGAGAGAAGCACCTGACCGTCGCCCAACTGAAGTGTTCCGGTCACTGCGCTGACGTCGACGAGAGCCCATTCGCCTCCGAGCCAGGACGTCCAAAGCCGACCTCGATGTATTTCGTGGAACATGAGGGCTTCGCCGTCAGGGCTGATCTCGAACCATCCGACGTCGCGCACAAGCCGCTCTGGGCCCACGTCGAATCTGAATAGCCCGAAGGGTGCGCTATCGACCAGCTCCCACTTTTCATATGGTGGTGCCGCCGTCCAGACATCTTCGGAGTCGGCCATCACCAGCGAGCCATCTGACCGGGCCGCCGCGGCTAGGAAGCTTGGTGCGCCCCAAGTATCGAACGGAGCCTCGACTGCGACGGTCCCTTCGTCGGTGACGATCCTCACCGAGGCTTCGCGGCTCGCTGACACCTGAAGTTCGCCTCCCGGGAATGGCCGGACGAAGTAGTCCCAATCGTCGGTTCGAAAAACGGACGGGAACCCCGGGCTTGAGGCACCTCCCGTTTCCATTTCGGGCCAGGCGTTCACTCGTGGCGCATCGAGTGGGCCGTACAGCGACACCGGGCGCGGCACTGGGCCCAATAGCTGAAACACACCCAGGAGCGCCGCACAGACGACGATTGCGACTATCGAGACCCGATTCCGGCGCGGCGAAGCTGCGCCCACTGGCTCGGCTGCATACTCCACCAGCTCGGCTAGACCTCGGGCGTCCGCGTCCAGCCAACGGTAGCGACCAGCGACCGATGGTCCGAACCGCCGGTTGGACCGACCTGATAGTCGTAGACCGTGAGGTCGGGAGACACGAAGACGTGGTCGATCGCCAAGCCCATCGTCGGAATTCCCCACAGGGTGTAGGTGCCCTCGATGCCGACGTTTCGACGCGGGTCATCCCAGCCGACCGACTCGAGGAAGCTGTGGTACTTCGGAGATGTCGGGGCGATGTTGAGGTCGGTGATGATGATCGCTGGGCCGCCGTAGGCCTCGATCACTTCGCGCACCACTCTGAGCTTGTCCTGTCGCTCGAGGATGCGTTTTGCACCGGTGCGCGAGGGGCTCGGGTGCAGCGCTACGGCAAGCACTTCCTGGCCATCGACCTCGGTGGTTGCAGCGAGTGGTGGGATGAACGTGCGGTCAAACTCCAATTCGAAGTTGACCGGCACGTTCGTGAGCGGCGTCTTGCTGAGCAGTGCCTTGCCACCGCCACGAGACGAATAGCCAGACCCTTCGCCTCCCGGCAGCGCGAGCTGATGCGGATACGCATCGCCGAGACTCACCTGCAAGAGTTCCCACTGCACAACGGTGAGTTCGTGAAGCCCGACGACGTCGGCATCAGCGTCGAGGACCACCTCGGCTATCGCGTCGACGTCGTTGTTGGAGAACAAGATGTTGTATTGCAAGATCGACGCCGCCACATCCCCGTCGGCGGGAGGTTCGGGGGTGGCGGTGAGGTACGGCACGACAGAGGTGCCGAGCACGATTGCAAAGACCCCCATGACCAGCGCCTCTCGCCAAAGTCGGGCCAGCATGAGCGCGACCAGAATCAGGATCGAATAGAGGAAAAACTGAGGCCAGAAGTTGCTGACCATCTCAAAGAACGGAAATCGCCCATCGAGTTTGAGCGTGATGCCGATCAGAAACCCGGTGATGAGCATCGCCGCTCGCAAGGAGCTCAGTGCGGAGAATCGAAACCTCTTGGCCATATCGCTGAAACGTACGCACATTGCC
Organism: uncultured Acidimicrobiales bacterium; assembly: GCA_938038785.1. Lineage (GTDB taxonomy): Bacteria > Actinomycetota > Acidimicrobiia > Acidimicrobiales > SHLQ01 > SHLQ01. The sequence goes on along the minus strand of CALHTB010000008.1, from coordinate 12,179 downwards.
CGAAAGCTCGTCTAAGCACTGTCTTACGGTCTTATGACATCTTGCGGTCTTATAACATCTTGCGGTCTTATGACATCTTGCGGCCGACAGGTCAAGTCCGAGGTCTGACCCCAGCCCGACCTCACCTAGCGGTGTACCCCGGGGTCAGACCCGGAGTACACCGCTTGCTACACAACGATCGTGTAAACCAATGTTCACCTGCCGTAGTGGGCCAATTGACCTCAACCTGCCTACATTTTCTTCTGTGACAACTCCCCCGGCTCCGACAAGACCCGCCGTGCTGTTCCTGTGTGGGCATAACGCGGGTCGGTCGCAGATGGCAGCGGGCTGGCTGCGTCACCTCGCTGGCGACAGGGTCGACGTGTATTCGGGCGGCTCGAACCCAAGCGATGACGTGAACCCGCAGGCGGTCGAGGCCATGCACGAGGTGGGTATCGATATCTCCGCCGAACAGCCCAAGAAGTGGACCGATAGCGCCGTCAGGGCCGCCGACGCCATCATCAGCATGGGCTGCGGCGACACCTGCCCCGTCTACCCAGGCAAACGGTACGAGGACTGGGAACTCACCGACCCGGCAGGCCAAGGCATCGAACTCGTGCGGGAGGTGCGCGACCAGATCCGCACCCACGTCGACGAGCTCATTGCGAGCTTGGGCATCGAGACCGTATGAGCGAACAACCTGAGAGTGCTGGGCCGAGCCTGGCCTCCAAGCTCACCGCCGAGTTCGTTGGCACCGCGTTCCTGCTTGCGGGTGTGGTTGGCTCGGGCATTATGGCCGAGAACCTGTCCGAAGACGTCGGGCTGCAGCTGTTCCAGAACGCCGTGGCGACAGCGGGCGTACTGGTGGCGCTGATCTTGGCCCTCGGCCCCGCATCGGGAGCGCACTTCAACCCGGCGGTCACCATTGCCGACCGGCTCCTCGGCGGCATCGATAACAAGACGGCCGGCCTGTACATCGTCGTCCAGATCGTCGGTGGCATCGTTGGCGTAATCGTCGCCAACCTGATGTTCGACCTGTCGGCGATCAACTGGTCGACCAAAGATCGTTCGTCGGGCAATCTCGTGTTCGCCGAAGGCATAGCCACCATTGGCCTCTTGCTCGTCATCTACGGCGTGGTGCGCTCGGGCAAGTCGACACTCGCTGCATTCTCGGTGGGCGGCTACATCGCAGGCGCCTACTACTTCACGTCGTCGACCAGCTTTGCGAACCCCGCCGTCACGATCGCCCGAACCTTCAGCGACACCTTCGCCGGGATCGAACCAGCATCAGCACCCGCATTCATCGGCGCACAACTCGTAGCCACCGTCGTCGGCGTAGCCATCATCAAGGTGATCTACCCCGACTAGCACTTCAACGCCCGTGCGAGAATCTAGAGGCTGTAGCCCACGCAGGACGTAGGCCACAGCCTCTAGATTCTCGTCTCACCAAGTGGTCAAGGCTCAACTAATCCTTGGCCAAGGCCTGTTCGAGGTCGGCGAGGAGGTCGGCGATGTCTTCGATGCCCGCTGAGTAGCGGACGAGGCCTTCGGGGATTCCGAATGCCGCCCGCTCTTCTGGGGTGCATTCAACGTGGCTTGTGGTAGCTGGCGGCCCAACGGTTGTTTCGACCGCACCGAGGTTCGCTGCCCGGTGCGCCATCTGCAAGTGCGGCAGGAACGCCTTGACCGCGTCCAGCCCACCGTCGATCGCAAAGCTGAGCATGCCGCCAAAGCCCGTCATCTGGGAAGCAGCGATCTCGTGTTGATCATGTGAGGCGAGGCCTGGGTAGTTCACCTTGGTGATGCGGTCGTGGCTTTCGAGGAACGTCGCAACGGCCATTGCGTTCTCGGCCTGGCGGCGAACTCGGAGCTCGAGGGTCTTCATGCCCCGCAGCAACAGGTAGGCAGCCATTGGGTCGAGGGTGGCGCCGTTGATCTCGCGGTACTGGTACACCTTCTTGACGAGCTCGGCATTGCCAACCACGACACCGCCAAGGGCGTCCGCATGGCCGCCGAGGAACTTGGTGGCCGAATGGACCACGAGGTCTGCCCCAAGCGACAGCGGAAGCTGATTGACCGGCGTTGCGAAGGTGTTGTCAACCACCACGGTTGCGCCAGCATCGTGGCCAGCCTTGATGAGGCGGCGCAGGTCGAGCACCTTCAACGTGGGGTTGGTGGGCGTCTCGAGGTACAGCATGTCGCAACCCGCAGCCACTGCGGCTTCAATGGCCTCGGTGTCGGTGGTGTCGATGAGCTCGCAGTTGATGCCGAACGCTGGCAGGAACTCGGTGAACAACAAGCTGGTGCCGCCGTAGGTGTCCTTGACCGACACCACCTTGTTTCCCGGGCGCAGCAGCGCGTGCAACATGTTCGAGATTGCAGCCATGCCCGTAGACGCCGAGGTTGCCGCCTCGCCACCTTCGAGCACCCGAACCTTCTCTTCGAACACGGCAACGGTGGGGTTCGTGTTCCGTCCGTAGATGTGGCCCTCGGCCTTGCCGGTGGCAACGTCGTACCATTCGTCGAAATCGGGGTAGCCAAACGCGACGCTGTGAACGACCGGCACCTGTGTTGCCCGGTCGAGTAGGTAGCGATCTTCGCCGCCCCAGACCGATTGGGACGCAACCCCGCGTGCGGATGTCTCTTCGTTTGGCATGGTCGTTCTCCTTGGCATTGCGGAACGGCCACACACTACGCTGCCGGGCCATGAGCACCCAGCTTCCGGCATCGCCGATCAGCCCGACCATTGCCCTGGACGCACCGGGCATCACCCACGGGCATTTGCACCTTCCGCATAGCCGCGACGACTCGGCCTATGGGGCCATCATGATTCCGATTTCTGTTGCGGTGAACGGCGACGGGCCAACGGTGCTGTTGACCGGCGGGAACCATGGCGACGAATACCACGGGCCGCTGGCACTAACAAAGCTCATGAACTCCCTCAACATCTCTGAGGTCACCGGCCGCATCATTGCCGTCCCGTACATGAACCATCCGGCGTTCACCAGCGCCGCCCGCAACTCACCCATCGACGGTGCCAACCTCAACCGGGTGTTCCCCGGCTCCCCTACCGGTGGCGTGACCCAGAAGATCGCCGATTACCTGACCCGATACTTGCTGCCGATCGCTGACGCGGTTCTCGATATTCACGATGGCGGCAAGACTCTCGAGTTCCTTCCGATGGCCGCATCACATGTGATGGACAACAAGGCCGACGAAGCTCGCAACTGGGAAGCCGCCTTGGCCTTCGGGGCGCCGTACGTCACCAAGCTGGTCGAGCTCGACATGTTGGGCATGTGGGATGCGGTAGTCGAAGACTCGGGCACGCCGTTTCTCAGCACCGAGATCGCCGGCGGCGGTACCACCCGGCCGTCGTCGACCAAAATCACCCTCGACGGCGTGCGAAACGTGTTGCAGCACTGGGGAGCCCTCGCTGGCGACCCGACGCCGTCCACCTCGGTCGTGCTCGATATTCCCGAAGACGACGCCTACCTCATCAGCGACGAAGAGGGCCTCATCGAATGGCTGGTCGAGCTCGGCGATGAGGTCGCCAAGGGCCAAGCGGTCGCCCGGATCTACAACACCGTGAAGCTCGGCGCCCCACCCATCGACGTACCAGCGACCATCGACGGCATCATCGCCATGCGCCACTTCCCCGGCCTAGTCAAAATGGGCGACGCCATAGCGATGCAAGCATCTGCGCGCTGATTCTGTGGTCTGCTAGCGGAACCCTTCCCGCTAACGGACCACAGATCCCAACGCGCTGATTCTGTGGTCTGCTAGCGGAACCCTTCCCGCTTACGGACCACAGATTTTCAGTCCTTGACGTGGACGCCTCGGGGGAAGCTGGTGAGGCATTCGACGCCGTCTGCGGTGATGAGGGTGGTTTCGCTCATCTCCATGCCCCAGTCGTCCATCCACATGCCGAGCATGACGTGGATGGTCATGTTTTGTTCGAGGACCGTTTGATCATCGGGGCGCAGGCTCACGGTGTGTTCGCCCCAGTCGGGTACGTAGCCCACACCGATGCCATAGCCAATGCGGCTGTCTTTGGTTAGCCCGTACTGGTCGAGCACGTCCTGCCAGGCCCGATGCACATCATGGGCGATCGCTCCCGGCTTCATCACCGACAGCACCGCCTCCAAGCCCTCTTCGACCGCCTTGGCGGTACTGAACAGCTCACCGGAGCCGCCGCCGAGCTGCACCGTTCGGGCAAGCCCGGCGTTGTAGCGCTTGCGAGCGCCGCCGAGTTCGAGCGCCACGGTTTGGCCAGCGGCGAACTTCTCGTCGGTCCACATTGGATGCGCCGTCATTGCAGCTTCGCCAGCGAGAACGAGCGGAGATAGCGCCGTGGTGTCGCCGCTGTAGTTCGGGTTGCCGCCGATCTGTTTGCCAACGACCTCGGCGACCAGGTCGCACTGGCGCATGCCTGGCTCGATGATGTCGTAGGCATGACCCATGGCGCCTTCCACCAGCGTTGCCGCTTCGCGCATCACCGCAATCTCGGCATCGGACTTGACCGTGCGGCACCAGTTGACGAGCAGGTCGGCGTCGACCCAGTTCGCATTCGGCAATGACGCCTGTAACGACGACACCGCCTTAGGGGTGAAGTAGTAGGTGTCGCTCTCGTAACCAATGGCCTTGCCGTCAAGCCCCATGTCCTTGAGATAGCCACCAGCCACCAGCATTGGATGCGTGCCGGGCTTCTGAACGCAGTCCTCGGGGTACGGGCGCACGTCGGCTTCGGTCATATGGGTGGACAACCAGGCGGCGCCGGCATCCATTTTGCGCCCGATCCAGATCGGGTCAACATCGTGCTGGACGACGACGATTTGCGGCGTGTAGAACGACCACGCGTCATAACCGGTCAGCCAGTTGTGATTGTTCGGGTCGCCAATGACCAAGACATCGAGGTCGCGGCTGGCCATCTCGGCGCGAACCTTGGCGAGTCGAGCGTCGTATTCGGCTTTGGGAAATGCGGGAGGCATCAGTTCTTCTCCTGGTGGTCAAAGAGGGATGTGTACCCCTGGCTCCAGTCGGGAGGCAGGATGAACGTGAGATCTTCGTGGTGGGCAATACCTGGCTCGACACCGCGGATGAGCTGGCCGTGGTGCGAGCTGCGATAGGGCGACGCAGTATATGGAATCGAGTCGGCAGCGGTGAACGTGACGATCAGCGCAGGACGGCTCGTATCGGTGAGGTTCGGTGGCGAATAGTGCAAAGTCAGGCCGTGATGCACCGTGACACTTCCAGCAGGCCCGGTGACCTGGACCGCAGTGTCGAGCAAGCCTTCGGGCAAGGTTTCGACCGGGATTGCGCCTAGCCATTCGCCGTCGGCGTCGTAGTGGGAGTACATGGGTCCGTTGTTGCTGCCAGGCACGAAGCTGACCGCACCCTTCTCGGGCGTTACGTCGTCGAGCATGACCACAACCTGGCAGGTGCTCGTGTTCGTGTGCGGGTAGAACGCGAGGTCTTGGTGCCATTTCACCGCTGCTCCCCCGCCCGCCCACTTCAGGTTGACGTAGGCCTCGCGGAACCGAAGGTTTGGCCCGAGGATGTCCTCGGCGATGTCGACGATGACCGAGTTGCTGCACAAGTCCCAATAGGCCGGAGACACATCGTCGATGTCAGCAGCGCGCCGTAGGCGAGGCGATTCGGCGGTATGTCCAGGCTCCAGATCGATCAGGTGGGTCGACTCGGTCTGGCTACGGCTCGCCTCGATGACATCTTCGAGCGCGGCCTTCAATGGGGCGAGCTGGTCCTGCGATAGCAGCCCGGGAAACGCCAAATAGCCTTGGTCGTCCCACTGTCGCCGACCATCGTCGCCCACGACCTTCGGCGGAACCGAACACACCTCAGCCCAGCGCACGGCCACCTCCGCCCCGGACACGGGGAAACTTCTCGCACGCAATCGGCGCGCCGACGGTGAGCGACGGCTCGAGGTACGTGTCAAGCGCAGGCTTTGCGTTGTAGGTGACATCATCGCCAACCCAGTTGACCGAGAACGCTGCCCGGCGATTGGGCTGGCTATTCCCCGGTGCGCTGTGCAGCGTGTACGACCACCACACGAGCATGTCGCCTGCCTGGAGCGGCGCTACCAGCACCTCGTCAGGGTTGATGCCGTCGGGAGGAAGTGGAAGTTCGTTGCGGGCGTGGCGGTACGGGCGGTTCGGGTCGTCGAAGTCAACAGCGCGATACAGCGTGCGGGCGTGATGTGACCCGGCGAGGAACCGCAAGGCCGACTCGGCGGGTATGTCATCGAGAGCGACCCAGCTATTGACGACCTTGAACCCGTCGACTGGGTAGTACGAGTGGTCTTGGTGCCACGGTGTAGCAGCGCTGTCGCTACGACCCTCCTTGATCAGGAGGAAGTCGTAGAAGAGCGTGAGGTCGGTGCTGTCGAGCAGACGCCACACCAGGTCTGGTAACGGCGAGTCGAAGATGTAGGACCGGAAGCCGTCAACCGAGCGCCACGCTCCGGAGCTAAACGTGAACCTCCCCGCATCGCCGTCTCGCTGCACGACATCGACGTCGGAGCTGGCGCCCGCAAGCGCGTCAACAATGCCCGATTCGATCGTGTCCAGCCACGGACGCGGAATTGCATTTCGCAGACAAACAACGCCATCGGCCGCCAACGCGTTTCGCGTCGGAACAACGTCGGCGGCATCGGCGGAAAACGCCTGCACCTGTCGAGTTGTGCGCTGCTGTGTGGCCACGGTCACAACGTACTGGTCGGTCGTCCAGCCAACCGAATCCGCCCTGCTTTTGGAATCTAGATCTCCCGATGGAGCGGACTAGACGAGCCGTTGGTGCAGGGTGTGGAGTGGGTGGCCGAGAACTTGTTCGGCGAGCTCGCCGAATCGAAGTGCGAGCAAGTCGCCCATGAACGGCCCAAGGACTTGCATACCCACGGGCATGCCGTCGGCGGCAAAGCCAGCGGGTAACGCTAGCCCCGGAAGATACGTGGCGTTGGCCAGCCCGGCCCAGAACCACTGCTCGAGGGTTGATCGTTGTTCACCGTTCACCGGCACCGTGCGATCGCTGAACGGCCGGTCGGTGTCATGGGGCGGAGCGGTCGACGCGGTGATCGGTGTGAGGAGAAGGTCGACGTTGGTGAAGTAGTCGCGCCAGGCCAAACGGCTGCGTTCACGTTCGTTGTTGAGATCGATCCACTGTCGATAGGTCAACCGGGAGGCTTGGGCCATGAGCGCGGCGTAGTCACGTCCACCGGCGTCGTAGCGGGCAAGGTCCTCAGGGTTTGGAGGCGCATCTGGCCCAGATGCTGCGGCGCGTCCGATCTCCAAGCCTGCCTCGTGGCCGCGAATGGCGAAGTCGAGCTCGGGTGGCGCTGCCAGCGTGACGCCTGCGTCTTCTAGCTGTGCAGCGGCAGACGTCAGAACAGCGGTCACCGCGTTGTCCTGTTCACCCAACGGATTGTCGAACAACACGCCGACCGTGAAGTCCGACAGCGAGGTCTTGTCGGTGGCAGGTGGGCACATATGCGGTTGCCACATCACCGGCAGCGCCAACGACAGGTCAGCCACGGTCCGGGCGATGGGGCCCAGCACGTTGTTGTCGACGATGCCTTCGTGGCCCGGAAAGGTGTGGCCATGTTGGGAGATCAGCCCGAAGCTCGTCTTGATGCCAGCCAAGCCGTTGTAGTTCGATGGCCACCGGATCGAGCCGCCGATGTCGCTGCCGATCTCGAGTGATGCCATGCCAGTGGCCACGGCCACGGCAGACCCGCCCGACGAACCTCCGGCGCTGCGGCTGTGGTCCCACGGGTTGTTCGTACGGCCGTAGATGTCGTTGAAGGTCTGCCAGTCGCCCAGATGCTTGGGAACGTTGGTCTTGCCGTACACCACAACGCCCGCGTCCTTGAGCTGTTTGACTACGTCGGCATCTTCGGTTGGGCGGTGCCCGACATGGACCGGGTCGCCCCATGTTGTGGGCGCACCCGCCACATCGACGCTGTCTTTGATGGTCATCGGCAAGCCGTGCAGCGGACCGAGCGAACGACCCTCAGCGTGGGCGGCATCAGCGGCCTGGGCTGCAGCTCGGGCAGAGGCGAGTTCGGTGAACACCACCGCGTTGAGCTCGGGGTTGTGCTGGTCGTGTTGGGCCAGAGAGGCATCGAGAAGTTCGACCGCAGACAACTCGCCGGCATCGAGCAGACGCCGCTGTTCAATCGCTGAGAGCAGGGCAACATTCATCGGGCCATCGTTACTGTCGGCGGTCGCGAACAGCAAGTCTGGCGCTGACGGTTTGTCGTGTGCGACGCTAGAACCGTGCTCGAATCACTCCGCTCGGTCGTTAGCTTGAAGTCGTTTGAACGAGATGCGACCAAACGTCGGCTCGCTTCTGCGGCCAACGTGGACGACTACCGGGCAATGGCGAAACGTCGACTACCCGCAGGCGTGTTCGACTACATCGACGGCGCTGCCGAAGACGAGTCGGCCATGCGCCGCAATGCGAGCCGCTTCGGCGATCGCACGCTGGTGCCGCGTGTCTTGCGAGACGTATCGAACATCACGACCAACACCACGATTCTGGGCGGCCCGTCCTCGATGCCGCTCATCATTGCGCCGACGGGGTTCCCTCGGATTGCCCACCCTGAAGGCGAACTTGCTACCGCGCGCTCGGCTGCTCGCCACGACATTCCGTTCTCGTTGTCGACCATGGGTACTCGGTCGATCGAAGAAGTGGCCGAGGTATGCCCAGGCCGTAAGTGGTTCCAGGTCTATGTGTGGCGCGACCGCGAGCTCACCAAGGACATGTTGGTGCGCTGCAAAGAGAGCGGCTTTGAGGCCCTCTACATCACCGTCGACACCGCAGTGCTCGGACGACGTGAACGCGATGTGCGCCGAGGCATGTCACTGCCGCCAAAGCTTGGCCTCGACACGTTCATCGAGGGTGCGCTTCGCCCCGGCTGGGTGCTCGAGTTCTTGCGAAACGACCCGATCGTGTTCTCGAACGTGGCCGTCAGCACGAAGCGTCTCGGCGATGGTACCGAGGACGGCTCGTCAGCGGTGTCGCTGGCCGAGTACATCAACAGTCAGTTCGATCCGCGCCTGTCGTGGGACGATGTCGAGTGGATCCGCTCACAATGGGATGGCCCGGTCATCTTGAAGGGCATTCAGTCGGTTGCCGACGCAAAGATCGCCGTCGAACAGGGGCTGGACGCCATTGCTTTGTCGAATCATGGCGGCCGTCAGCTCGACTCCTCCCCCGCCATCATCGACTTGGTCGCCCCCGTTGCCGACGCCGTCGGCGGCCAGATCGAGATCTACTGCGATGGCGGTGTACGCCGTGGCTCTGACGTGGTGAAGGCTGTGGCTCTGGGCGCAAACGCCTGCATGATCGGCCGACCGCACCTCTACGCCCTCGGCGCTGCGGGAGAAGCCGGGGTCGACCACATGCTCGACTTCTTCCAGGACGGCATCGAACAGACGATGGCGCTCACCGGTGTGAACTCGATTGCGGACATCGACCGCTCACTAGTAACCGACGACTGAGCTCGAACGGTCTCGGCTATCCGAGCGTAATCAGCGCAACAGCGACACTTGCTGCCAGGAGGCCCGCCGCCTGGGTGGGCAGCAGACGTTGCCCCTTGAAGGCAACGCGCAAAAGCACGGCTACTCCGGCATATTGCGACGAGAGAACGCTTGCGATCGACAAGCTCGCACCCAACTGAAGGGCGACCACAAACAGAACGATCGCCCCGGTGGCAAACAACCCGACAACGAACGACAACAGGCGATCTTGCGGGTTCTCGGGGAACACCCTCGGCCCAGTTGCACGCGTGAGTGACGCGGCGACGACGAACCCCACCGAACGCTGCACCACCAACGGTGTTCCCCCGGACCCTTCGCCAATCTCCCCGAGCAGGATCAACAAGACACCGAACACCGCTCCGGCAACAATGGCAATTGGTAGGGCGCCCCGATCGTCGTCATCTCCGGCGTCTTCGGCGTCGGCGGGCTGGTAGGACGAAAGTGCAATCGCCACTAGGCCAATGGCAATACCAACAGAGACGACCAACGACGGATTCTCTCCGCTAACGAGCACTGCCCAAAGAACCGGGACACCGGTCATGACAACTGCAGCAGAGGGCGCGGCGGAGCGCAGCGAACCACGTGAGTAGGCGGCGTACAGCAGCAGAACGCCGAGCCCGTTTGCAATGCCGGCCAACGCGCCGAACGCGAGGTCGCGAGAGGTTGGGTTACCGGGCCAGACGAGCGCGACCGCACCCGTCAACAGCACACCAGCAACAAACATCATCGACGTGACCTCGTGCGAGCGCGCTCGCTTGGTCGCGTCTGACGCGAAGAACTCACCTACCCCGATCGAGATGGTGCTGAGCACTGCTATGAAGATCGCCATCCGGTCGGACAGCATGATTTTGAATTTCAGCGACCGCCAATTCGGCCGCACAACTCCGCGGGCTTGTTAGTACCAAGCGTCAGGCATGGTGCTCTTGCGATCTTGAATAAAGGCCAGGAGTTGGCGGTCGACTTCTGGGTCGATCGCTGGAGCTTCGTAGTCGGCAAGCATCTGCTTCCAGTGCACGTTGGCCCGCTGGGCCTCGTCGAGCGAGCCGTCGTCGGTCCATTGTTCAAACGAGTTGGTGTCGGCGAGCAGCGATTCGTGGTTTGCGGTGGCGTAGTGCCGCAACGTGTGTGCGCTAGCCAGGTAGTTGCCCCCTGGCCCAGCTTCACGGTAGGCGTCCATTCCAAGCTGCTCGTCGTCGACGGCTAGCCCGCCGAGCTGTTTGTGCAACATGGCGCAACGGTCCAGGTCCATGACGAACTTCTCGTAACCGAACGAGAGCCCACCCTCGAGCCACCCCGCTGCATGGATCACGTAATTCGTGCCGGCGAGGATCCCCGACGACATTGCATCGACGGATTCTTGCATCGCCTGCCCATCGGCGATCTTCGATGCGGTGTAGTGAGCGCCGCAGCGAAGCGGTAGCCCGATGCGGCGAGCGAGCTGGCCCACGGCGTAGGTGCCCAGCGTCGATTCGGCGGTGCCAAACGTCGGAGCTCCTGAGCGCAGGTTCATGGTGGTCAGAAAGTTGCCGTACACCATGGGCGAGCCCGGCCGAACGAGCTGCGCTAGCGCGATGCCGCTCATCGCTTCTGCGTGGGCCTGGGCCACAAGCGCCGGGATCGTCACCGGCCCCATGGCGCCTCCGATGATAAACGGTGAAATCACACAGCCTTGGTTTGCCCGCGCATACGCCTTGAGCGCACCGCTCATGACGTCGTCCCACACGAGCGGACTGTTGACGTTGATGTTGCCCTGGATAACGCAATGGTCCTCGAGGTATTCGGCGCCGAACGCAATCCGCGCCATTTCGATGGAGTCTTCAGCCCGCGAGGGTGCGGTGACCGCTCCCATGAACGGCTTGGTCGACCAGCGCAGATGGGCATAGGTCATGTCGAGGTGACGTTTGTTCACCGGCACGTCGACCGGTTCACACACAGTGCCGCCGGAGTGATGCAGCCACGGGGTGGCATAGGTGAGCTTGACGATGTTCTCGAAATCTTCGAGCGTTGCGTAGCGCCGGCCATTATCGAGGTCGGTAACAAAGGGTGGCCCATAGGCAGGCAAGAAGACCACGTTGTCGCCGCCGATCGGCACGACTGCACCATTGCGGCCATACATGTTGAACGTGGCTGGTGCGGTCGAACAGAGGTGAGCGGCTTGTCCTGGGTCGAAACGTACGCGCTCGCCCGAGACCCGAGCACCTGCGGCGCGGAACAGTTCGAGCGCCTCTTCGTCGCCGCGGAACTCGATGCCGATCTCGTCAAGAATTCTGTCGGCGTGCGCTTCGATGGCATCAATCTGAGCCGAGCTAAACGGCTCATAGGGAGGCATTTGGTTGACTATCGCCGGAACCGAGGCGATCGCCGTCGACCGGACAGCACGTTTACGACGCCCTTGTCGCTGAGCTCCCATCAACACAGTATGAGACATTCGTCACAATCAGCACAATCCGCGGTGAACGGGTGCTCCGGCCCGATGGAGACGCCCAATCGAGAAGAACTGTTCGTCGGCGAGACGCGCACGGCTCGGCTACTGTCTCGACATTGACAATCAGGGGGATGAGCGATGAGCGCAGACGAGTTCGACTTTGTAGTGGTAGGGGCAGGTTCAGCTGGGGCGGTGCTCGCTTCGCGATTGTCCGAAGACCC
>CALHTB010000007.1 GCA_938038785.1 uncultured Acidimicrobiales bacterium | reverse complement strand
GGAAGCATCGGGTGCAGCGGGAGGGTCGGGTGTGGTTGGCTTTGCGCCCGCCGATGGTGCGGGTGGGCCGGTGTAGCCCCTATCGGGGCGTCGTGTCGGCGGTGGCTCGGCCGACTTCGCGCCTGCTGAAACCTTGTCGCGGCGTAGCGATCGGATTCCCTTCTTCTCGGGTTCTGGCACCGACGGCACTGGGGTGGCCGCGAGAACCTCACGTTTCCCGCTCAACCACAGACGGCTAAAGATCGCGGCCAGCAACCACGCAAGGGCGCTTGCCAGTAAGAACCACTGCGCGAGCGAGATGCTGCGACGGCCGGCGACGAGCCCGTCGGCGTCGAAGGCGTCGGCGGCCGCAATTGCTCCACGTCCACCCGAGACTTCGCTTAGCCGGGCGAGCAGTGCTTCGTTGGCGGGGCCGGGGCGATACTCAGCGGCGTAGGACACCGATGCCAGCGCCGCCCCAATCGCCTCGCCGTCGTTGCCGCCAGCCGTTACGCCAACGGCGTACGTTCCGGCGGCGTCAGCGGTGGCGGTTCCTTCGAATACTCCAGGAGATACTTCACGAAGCCGAATGTCGGTACTCGATCCGTTCGGTGCGGTGATCGTTGCGCCGACGCGACCCTGGCCTGGTTCGGCTTCGGCACGAACCAACAGAGAGTCGCCATCAACCACGGTTCGCACCGAGCCCGAGGTGTTCAGCGGGAACGAGTCGCGAACGAGGGTGCTCCAGAAGCTGACATAGCCGTCCCAGTCAACCCAGAGCTGCGACCAGCGGGGGCTGGCATCGCTCGACCACGACGTCGCCCGGCCCAGACCGACCTGCCACGTTGCCAGAAGCGGGTCTTCTTCGGGGCCGATGCGAAGCAGCGTTCGCGCAGTGGGCTTCGACGTGGTGGCAACAAACCCGAGCAACGGCGGTGACTCGCTGAGCGAGTCGACGATAGGCGACGTGTCGGTGACGATCGGCAGGTACTCGCCCTCGTTGATGAACTGACGTGAAGCCAGGATCGACTCCTGCACCAAGATCTCCGGGATACGGGTGAGGTCGCGTCCGGGGTAAAAGCGGCCGCCGCCAGCTTCAGCGATCCGCGCAAGCTGTTGAGCTGCACCCTCACCGGTAGCGACAACGGAGATCGTGATGCCGTTCGCATTGATCTCAGCCGCCTGCTGTTCCATGTCGCGCAACGACTGATCGGACGTAAACCCGTCGGTGAACAAGATGATGTGCTTCAAGCCTGCGTTGCTTTCGACCAGCGCATCGGCCGCTGTCGGCAGGGTTCCCGACAGGTTTGTGTTTCCACTAGGAACGGCCTTGGCCAAGCCCGCATCGATGACATCATCGGGTGGGAGCTGTTGAAGGTCGATCAGCCATTCCTCTTGCGTGTCGACCGCAAGGACGCCGATCTCGTCGTTGGCATTCAGGTTGGCGATGGCTCGGGCCGCGCCAGCCCGAGCAATGGCCGTCTTGTTGACACCACCGGCATCTCCCGCAGGGCCCTCGAAGCCGTCTGCGCAATGGCACTCGCCCATCGACTCAGATGTATCGAGCGCCATCACCTGGGCTACTTGACGCTGTCGTTGAGGATCGAGCACGTCACTGATGACGGGAAGTACCTCTTCGAGCGCCGAGTCCCGGTAACCACCCATGCCATATGACTGTGGCCCACCAATGGTCACCAAACCGCGGCCGAGTTGGCGGGTCGCAGTTGCAAGGTTGTCGATCTGTTGATCGGTGAGCTGAGAAACCGACACGTCGACGAGAATGGTCGAGTCATACGCGACGAGCTGATCGAGTGCGGGCACCTGGCGAGCGGTCACCACATCCACATCGAGTCCCGAAGACTCAAGTGCTCGAGCAAGAGCATCCCCAGCGCTTGCCGTGCCCTCGACGATCAGCACTTCGGCTGGCCCGGCGACATCGACGGTTGTTCGAGCCGTGTCGTTCTGGGCACGTACGTCGTCGGCGGTATCGATGGTGGCGGTGAAGGTGGCGAGCCCGGTGTCGGTGGGGTCGACGGAGAAGCTCACCCGGTTCGACCCAACCTCGAGCAATACGTCCTGATTCGCAATCGGCTCGCCATCACGACGTAGGGTGATTCGCCCCGGTTGTTCATCGGTTGACTCGACGACAACCTCCAGGGGAACCTGCGCACCCTGATCAACTTCTGAAGGAGCGTTGATCGCTACGACCGCAGCGTCAGCGCCATCGGTTGGCTCGAGCAGGATGTAGTCGACAGGAATCCCGCGTTCGCCAAGCCGTATTGCTTCAGCCTCGGCGTCACCAGCGGTTGCGCGACCGTCGGAAACAACAACCACCCGCCGCTTCGCATCGTCAGGAAGTAGCGCTGATGCCAATCTCAGACCGGAAGCAATGTCGCTGCGGTCGCCGTCGATCGTGCTCGACGACAAGCTCGTCACCTGATCGGCTGGGATGAGGAGTTGCTCGATGCGGGCGCCATCGCCCGACACGACAACACCGAGTCGAGCGTCATCGGGGGCAGCATCAGCGGCACGTTGCGACGACGTGAGCCCTTGGGTTTGCCCTAGCCGGCCAACGGAATCGCTGCGGTCGAGCACGAAGACGGTGGCGACGTCGTTACCGGTTAGCGGTATCGCCGCGCCGAGCAGTGCGGCAACCAGCAGAGCCACCGAAGCAATTCGTAAGACGTTGGCAACGCGCCACTGCCACGCCGGGACTCCACGTCGGCGTCGAGCGGCGAGCCACTCTAAGAGTCCAACGCCGAGTGCCACAAGCGCAACCACCCAGCGCCATGATCGCGTGGACTGTGGTGGGTCTTCGCCAGGACGCAGCGGCCGCGGGTCGGTGGGTGCTACCGGCAGCGGGTCTATCAGGCTTTCGCGCGCACCGAGCGAAACCGCGACGGTGCGGGGCGCTCCGTCGGCTGGGGTGATCGTCCAAAATCCGGGGCGGTCGGTAGTGAGTGCGCCAGAACCCGCGGGTCGTTGGCGCTCGGTGCCGTTGGGCGAGGTCACCGTGACATCTCGGCCAGCGGGAGGGATCAGCGGGTCGCCTACCTGGAGCGACGCCGGAATGGTGACTGCCCCGCTGAGCTCCTCGAGCATTCGAGAGCCGAGAACCGGGAAGGCCAGCTCGACGGGCAATGTCGACTCGGTCGGTTCAAACGCAAGGTACAGGTACGGAACACCACCGGTTGCGCCACGAATGATGAGCGGTGCGCCCTCAGCAGCCACCAAGATCTGACCGGTTGGCGCAGCCACTTCCTGCGCGTTCGCGATTCGCAGTCGTGAGAGGTCGAGGCCAGAGAGCAGCGGGTCGGTGGAACGAACCAGCGTGACATTGGGCTGTTCGACAGCACCCGTTTCGGTGATACCCGGAGCTCCTCCCGGTGGGGCGATCGCCAAGAACGGACGGGTGATGTCCTCGGGCACCGGGACTCCCACGAAGATCGTCACCTCAGGCGTCTCGACGGCCGGGTCGACGAGCTCGATGCCTGGAAGAACCTCGAGCAGCGCGGTCGTGAACGGGTCGGGTTCGCCCTCGATCGAGACGGCCACTTCACTTCGCACCCGGGTAACGGCATATGCGGTGTTGTCGATCGCGAGGAGGTCGTCCCCACCAAGACGCGCAATGACCTGCTCGCCATCGGGCAGCGGCACGTCGACCGTGGTGGCCTGACCCGGTTCGATCGAAATGTCGAGCACCGCCCTGGTCACATCGTCAACGTCGAACCGCAGCGGTACATTCACCGCTGCGCCACCCGTGACTTCCGCGGTCGCCGAAACCTGCAAGCCGTCCTCGGTCCGTTCAACCGTAAGGTTGGTAATGGCATGGTTCGTATCGGACGTGCCAACCATTCGATGCGTGACACCCGCAGGCAGCGCTGCCAGTTCGGTCGGGGTGTGCGCGCCGTCGGAGATGAGCACAATGCCGAGCTGGGCATCAGGAGTTTCGAGTCCGTCGGCGAGGGTCATGGCCGAATTCAGATCAGCCGGACCATCAGAAACTCGCACCGCCGCCAGTGCACCTTTGAACGCGTCAAAGTCTGACGACGCGCTGAGCCGTACTCGGGGTGATGGGCCAGCGGTGACCAACGAGACTCGCCCACCCTCAGGCAGCTCATCGAGCAGTGCTATCGCTTCTTCCCGAGCTGACTCGAGACGGTCGGGGCTTCCGTCGACCGCAGCCATTGATGCCGACGTGTCGAGCACCACGACGGTGTGTTCGGCCAGGCCGGTTGGTGAAACGAACACCGGGTTGGCCAGAAGCAACGCGCCGAGGGCAACCAGCAAGAGCTGCAAAAACAGCAGCCATGTTGGAGGGATCTTCTGCCAGGGGGTGGCCGCGGTTGACCCGACGGTGTCGGCTTCCCACAACATCGCCGAACTCACACTGACCTCGGCCCGGCGCGGCTTCAGGAGATGAAGCGCAAGCACCGGCAACGCAGCCAAAAGAAACAGCAGCCCAAGCGGGTTTGCGAGGCTCACGCGACAACCTCAGACCGTCGAAGGCCGCCCAACAATTGATCGCGCAGAGACGTTCGGGTATCGGCCAGCACGTAGGCCGCGCCAAGTCGTCGCGCGGCGGCCTCGACCTCTTCGAGCCAGGCATCGAGGCGACCGCGGTAACTCGTAAGCGTCGAGTTGATAAGCGAGACGGCAACTCGTTCGCCGGTCTCAGAGTCGACCAAGTCGACGTCTCCCATCTGCGGTGGATCGAGTTCGCCGGTACCGAGGACATGGACAACGATGAGCTCGGCGCCCCGGGCGGGCAAGCGATTCAGTGCAGCATCCCACTCGGGCTCGAGCAAGTCGCTGCACAGCACGGTCATCCCGGCGGTGCGAGATCGGCCGAGCACATCAGCTGCAACCTTGGGGAGAGACCCGACGCCGCTGGCCTCAAGCGACTCCAGATGCGCGAAGAGCTCGGGCACCCCGCTACGTCCAGAGAACCTTGCCATTGGTTGGCCGGGCGCATGAACCTCGACTCGGTCGCGGCGGGTTAGCGCAACGAAGCCAAGAGCTCCGGCGAGCTCGCACGCACGCTGCAGCTTGTTATCAGTCTGCATCGAGGCCGACGTGTCGACGATCAGCCGCACGGTGAGGTCGTCCTCGGCGTCATAGAGCCGGATCAGCAGCTGATCGAGACGGGCGAGTGTCAGATAGTCGATCCGTCGAAAGTCGTCACCCGCCTGGTACTCACGGAAGTCGGCGAAGTCGAGTGATGATCCGTAGCGGCGCGACCGATGGCCGCCGACCAGCTGACCCGCCAAACGTCGGCGAGTGCGAAGCTGAAGGCGCTCTAAGGTGCCAAGCACCTCGGGGCTACGAAGCTCATGGAGCACCACGAACTCCGCTGCCCGCAGGCGTGATCTTCTCGAGCAGTGCGTCTACCAACTGCGCTGGAGTCTTGCCATCGGCGGCAGCTTCGTAGCCCAGCACAAGCCGATGACCGAGAGCAGCCTTGGCGAGCTCACGAACATCGTCGCTCGACGCCGACGGACGGCCATCGAGCAGGGCCATGGCTTTCGCGCCAAGGATGAGGGCTTGAGCCCCGCGCGGCGACGCTCCGGCGCGTACGTACTGCTGGATTTCGGGCGGCGCCTGTTCGTGGTCGGGGTGGCTGGCAACAACCAGCTCGACCGCGTGACGGACGACGTCGTCGGCGACCGGCACCTGGCGTGTCAAGGCGATCATCGCCTGAAGCGTGGCAGCATCAGCCTTCGGCTTGGGTACAGCCTCAGCCCCGCCGGTGGTGCGACCAATGATGTCGGCCAGGTCGTTCGCCGATGGAAACGGCACCTCGGCTTTGAACATGAAACGGTCGAGCTGGGCTTCGGGAAGCGGGTAGGTCCCTTCTTGTTCGATCGGGTTCTGCGTAGCCATCACCAAGAACGGGCGAGCCAGCGGACGGGTGGTCCCGGCAACGGTCACCGATCGTTCCGCCATGGCCTCGAGCAGGGCTGACTGTGTCTTTGGCGTTGCCCGGTTGATCTCGTCTGCGAGAACCAGACCGTTAAAGACCGGCCCTGGCCGAAATCGAAACGACCTTCGGCCATCGTCGTCTTCCTCGAGCACTTGGGTGCCGGTGACATCGGCCGGCATGAGGTCGGGGGTGAATTGGATTCGCCCAAAGTCGAGCGACACCACATTGGCAAGCGTGGTCAACAGCTTGGTCTTGCCCAAGCCGGGGACGCCTTCGAGCAACACGTGGCCCTCGCACAAAAGACTGAGCAACACCGTGCGCACCACTTGGCGCTGCCCAACAATGACGGTGCCAACCTCGGCCTCGATGCTGGCTGCGACCTGTGCGTACTGCTCGGGGGTCAGCGTTGGGTTAGGTGGTGGTGGGACGGCGCTCATTGTTACTCCTGGCTGGTATCGGTGAGAGCATCGAAGTAGTTCTTCACGTTCGACGCCTCCGAGGATGAAATGTTGGTGCCGTCGAGCGCCTCGGTGGCACGATCGGCGTATTCGTTTGCGATTGTCTCGAGTGGGACTTCTGAGACTCCAGACCCGGTAGAACCGGCGATGCGCTGATCGGTTTCCGACACGCCCTCGCCCGTGACTGCGACGTCAGCGGTGCTGGTGTCGCTCTCACCGTCTCGTGGAATGAGCACGGGGGTGTCCGGCGGCGGAGCCTCAATTCCTTCGCCCTGATTACCTGTCCCATCAACTGGTGCTTGTTGTCCTCGCCCTGATGGGTTGTTGCCCGTGGCTTCCATGCCGGTGCCGCCCTGGCCCTCTCCTTGCCCCTCGCCCTGGCCCTCTCCCTGACCCTGTCCTTGGCCCTGACCCTCGCCTTCCCCCTGGCCGGCTCCTTCGCCTTCACCCGTGCCACCTTCTCCTTGGCCTTCGCCCTCAGCTCGGTTGGCAAGTTCCGCCGCAGCCTGGCCAGCCGCAGCCGCTGCAGCTTGAGCCTCAGCAGTAGCTGCGGAACTAGATTCGGCGGTAGCCGACGACGCCGCAGCTGCAGCAAGCGCGGCCTGGGCAGCCGAAGCATCGCCGTTTCGAAGCGCCTCGGCAGCCGCGGCGAGCGCATCAGCGGTGGCTTCGTCACCCACCTCTTGGGTCTCGGCCAACTGCTCAAGACGTTCGGCCAACTCGGCGAGCTCCTCTTCGCTCAAACCATCGAGCCCGCTGGACAGCGCCTCCAGTTGGGCAGCCGCGCTCGCTCCCTCGGCCAGCGGGTTCGCCGACAGTGTGCGCTCCAAACCTTGCGATGCAGCCCGTTCGGACAAATCGTCTGCGTCGATCGACCGGAGCAGTTCATCTTGCGTCTCGGTCAGCTCATCGACAGCGCTCTCCAAATCGTCGGCTTGACGTAGCGACTCGGCCAGCGCCAGCAGCTCAGCGGCCAACTCTTCAGCTTCGGCGGACGTTTCGCCTTCTTCGGTCAGCTCTTCGGCTTGGGCCTCGAACTCATCAGCGAGTTCCTCGATCGCCTCTTGGTCTGCCGCCAGTTGCTCTCGCACCTCGTCTTGCGGGTTCGACAGCACAATCGCAGCTACCGCGGCTAGGGCGAGAAGGCCGGCGATCATCAGCGGCTTCGGGCGCCACGGAACCGGCAAGGCATCGTCGACTGGCGTGTGTGCGAAGCGGGCGGCCTGCGCGTGCAGCCGCGGACCGAACGGGTCGGTTGGGCTGAACTGCAGAGCGGTAATGAGTGCATCGTCGGTCTCGAGCCCTCGATCCAGCGCTCGGGCCACCACCGGAGACGGAAGCCGAAGAAGGAGCGCCCCCAGCAGCAAGCTGACAAGCCCGACGACAAGCAACGCAAGCGCAACTGGCTCAGGCCAAGACCAAGGGCGAACCCAGCCGACGAGAGCCACAAGCAACGCGACCAAACCAACCCACGGCGCATACACGTTCGATGTGGCCACCACCCAGATGGCGCGCAGTCGTCGGCGGGCGCGAGTGAACAGGCCCTGTAGCTCTTGAGGAGGCTCGGCCAGTTCGGTGATGCTCATCGTTCCGAGTCAGCCGGAGTGCTCACCGCAGCTGATGCGACCTTGACCGAACCCACCATCAATAGCGTTCCGATAACCACGTAGTAGATCCAGATACGTGGACCGCGGTCTCCGATGTCCCGCCCATTTTCGTCGAACTCGCGAGCACCGCCGAGCTCGTCGATCAAGGTGCGCATACCACCGAACGGGCTGATGGTTTCGTCGAAGAACAACGCCGCCTCACCGCGCGGCAGGGCGTCACCAACGGCCGCGAAAGGATTGAACATCAAGAGCTCGGCGGGTGGATCGTCGCTGCCACCATCGACGCTGGCAGCAATGGCCCAGGCAGCCATCGAGAAGAAACTGCCCACGGCAAAGACAAAGGCAAGGCCATAACACAGCACCGTCGACGCCATCGTGCGGCGAAGCCGTGACGAAATAGCTACGCACAATGAGCCGAGTACAAGCCCGGTGAAGATCAGCATTGCAAGGCCGCGCGCGATGTCGAACAACGTGAAGCCGCCGATGAGGAAGCTCACGCCAAGCAACGGCATTGCCGACACCACCAGCAGAACCAGGAATGCAAGCGCCGCCGACAGCTTGCCAACGATGATGTCGCGCGGACGCATCATCGTCATCTGCAGCGGAATCAGCGTCTGTCGTTCCCGTTCGCCGGTGATAGCGCCAGCGGTCAGGCCCGGAACCAGAAACAACACCAACATGAGCATGCCGAACAAGACCCATTCGAAGATCTGGCGACCGAGTCGGCCAATCTGGTTGACACCAAGGCCGAAGCCCTGGTTGACCGACACGCTGCCCTGATAGGCCAGCCACAAGATGGCGGTGAGTAGCCCTAGCCACGCGGTTACGAACAGGACGACCTTGACTCCACGGACCCGTTCGATCAGCTCGCGTCGAAGAACTGGGTTGTTGCGCAAGGTGACACCAGGTTGAACCGTGGGTCGATCGGGCGTGTCCGGCGCGCTCGCTTCAATGACGACGTCTGGTTCGCTCATTGGACGATCCCCTTTGTCACGTTCATGAAGACATCCTCAAGTCCGCTGCTCACTTCTCGGAACTCGAGTACATGGCGGTCATCGCTGTTGACTAAGGACCGGAGAAGCTCGATCTGGGCAGCCCGATCGGGAACCTCAAAGTCTTCTTCGGTGCCGTCGGCGAAGCGAACCTTCAAGCGAAGTTTGGCGCCGAGGTTTGTGGTGATGCTCTCTGGTGAGCCCTCAGCGAGCATTCGACCCGCTTCCATGATCCCGACATGGCTGCAAATTTCTTGTAGCTCGCTCAGAATGTGGGAGCTCACGATGATGGTTTTGCCCATTGCTTGAAGTGCCCACAACAGCTCACGCAGTTCGATTCGTGCACGGGGGTCGAGGCCCGATGCCGGCTCATCGAGAATGAGCAGCTCCGGGTCATGGACTAGCGAGCGGGCCAACGACAATCGCTGCTTCATACCGCGACTCAGCGAGTTGACGGCCGCATCCTTCTTGACCTCGAGCTGAACAAGTTCGAGCAAGCCATCGATGAGCTCGGACCATTCGTCGCGAGGGATCTCATATGCCGCAGCGAAGAACTCGAGGTAACCGCCAACGTCCAAACCCTCGTACACGCCGAGCCCGTCGGGCATGTAGCCAGTAAGGCGACGAACCGCTGCACTGTCGTGCTCGGGGCTGTACCCGTCCACCCACACCTCACCTGCCGTCGGCTTGAGCAGCGACGCAATCATGGTCATGAGGGTGGTCTTGCCCGCACCGTTTGGGCCGATCAATCCGTAGATCGATCCTCTCGGAACCGCAAGCGAAACGTCGCCAACCGCCGGAAGCGCTCCGTACATCTTGGTAAGGCCGGTGGTGCGCACAATCGCATCAGGCACTTCGATCCGCGGACGGTTTGGCAAGACCATCGTCGCGTCGCCTGGCGTATACACCTGACCCAGTGACGGTGCCGTTGGTGGCGGTGGCGGTGCAACCGAACCCATAGCTGTGGGCTGCGCAGGTGGAGGAGGTGGTGGGGGTGGTGGCGGCTGCTCACCTGGCCACGAGTTATCAGCCATCGCTATCTCCCACAGGTTCTCGATCGATCGTGATCGTCACTTCGTAGTCGCCGAACCCGTTGTCGCCAAGCGGTCGGGTCTCGACCAAGTACGTCCCGTCTTCTTCTGCACGAAAGGTGAGGCGACTGTTGAGATCACCGCCGCTGTCGTCATCGTCAGCTATCTGAATCAGCTTTGGATCCTTCACCACGAGGAACGGGTCGAGCTGTCCGTCGAACTTGCGCATTTCGACCGTGACGTCGTCACCTTCGAGTAGTGGGAGCTCCCACGTGTCGTAGCCACCTTCGATAACTCCGCCTTCAACGAACTCAAATTGGGTGGAGTCCGCTGCAAAATTGACTGGGACCGCTTCGCGCCTCTGCTCGAAACCGTCGAGCGGGCCGCCGAACCCTTCGTCTTCAAATCGGTTGCGGCGTTCACGCTTCTCGCCCGGAGGACCAAGTTCGACTTGTGCGGTTTGGGCGGTTGGTTCGATCACGGTCACGAAACTCGGGTTGCCGTCGAAGTTGTTCGACCTGAGCCGAACCGTGAGCGTGTCGTCAATCCACGCCTCCTCGGGTAGTTCGATGCTGGACGCGGTGTCTTCGTCAACCTCAAACCACCGCCATTCATCCTCAATCCAAAGCGACAACTCGCTCGCACCTCTCGGGAACTGGAGGGCCAGTTCACTGGTATCAGCTCCGGGGTGGCGAACAAAATGCGCAACATCGACAGCGCCAGCTTCGAACGCAATCTCGTCAAACCCGCCAAAGTTCGGAGCCTGCACTCGGAACGTCCGAAGTTGCGCCGGGCGGACCGGCTCGGACGTCTCAGGCAGCTCGGCGCGGGCAACGAGTGCGGTCCTTCCGGTTCCGTCACGAAGAGCGTCGAGCTCCCGCGACCATCCAACAACGGTCACCAGCCCTGCAGGCCCATCGGCACCAAACTTCGACGCGCGCCATTCCAGCCACGATGTGCCGTTAACCGGGCCGTTCTTCAGGGCGTCGTTAGCTTCTTCGCGTCCATCAAAGTTCCAGCGGTCCCGAGGGTCGACCTCCCACGCTCGAAGCTCGGCGCCGAACCGACCAGGAGGGCCAGCAAGATTCACTTCGAAGGTTGCCGAGTCGCCCGCTGGCAGGCTTCCAATAATCTGTGCTCGATTCGCGACCACGACGGTTGTCTGTTCGAGGGTCTCGGAGCTTGCATTGCGAACCGACCCGGACAGCATGTCGTTAGAAATCGAGAGGTCCTCAATCGTGAGTTGATCGGCGGCCGTGGCATCAAGACCGCTCACAATCGCCGTTCCGCCGCTACCGGTATCGATCCGGAATTCAAGCTCGGTCGTTGTGCGAGACGGCCGCTGGACAATCGGAGTGCCACCACCTCCGCCGTTCGGACCAAAGTCAAAGTCTCGAAACGAGCTCGAACCCGTACCGACCACCGTGTACGTCTCGGGCACATCGATGGTCTGTCGCCCACTGCGCGAGAGCAAGAGCGTCTCGGTTCGGCTTCCACCGACCGGGTTCACCTCGACGATGGCGGCGTAGGCGTCTGTTCGCCCGCTATTGAGAAGCTTGCCACCAACGAACACGCCCGTGGTGAACAGCACTGCCAGTGCTGGCAAAACAATCCAAACCAACGACTGCTTGTTCTTCGAGGTGAGGATGCCAAAGGTCAGCGGGCCCGCGATCAGCAGATACAGCAACAAGACGATCGTCATTACCCGCAGGCTGGGAACCGAGAAGCCGCCGTCGTTGAGGAGTTCGGTGTTCTGACCTACGGCTCCTTGAACTTGCAACCCGGGTTGTGTGGCAACCGTGATGCCCGGGTAGACGTGCTCGTCCCAATCTCGGCCGACATACCTCACGATTCCTGCGCCCACGAGTTCGTTCGAGCGTCCGTCGGCCACCGGATCGGGAAGCCACGCATCGATCGATCCGCTCTCGTCAGCGACCAGCAGCTGTTTGCCACTCCAGACCCATGACAGCAACACGTTCTGTTCTTCGGCCGCCAATGCCCGAAGCGCTGCTGGTGTGGTGACCATCGAGTCGAGCGCTGGCAAAAGGCGAAGGTCGTCCAGCTCGATCAACGAAGCCACACCGATGTCAGGGTTCAGTCGAACTTCGCCCGCTGGGGCTTCGATGCCTAGGAGGCCAACGGCATTCTCATTGCCTTCTCGACCCTGATTGCGAGCGGTTGCCAACGAGTCATCGCCTGAGAGCAGGGTTGCATCGACCTGGCCGAGGGATCCCCCATCGGTGGGCACCACAACAATCTGTTGCACTTCAGTATTTGCTGCGAGCGCAAGAGGAAAGCGCCAGCTCATATTGACGCCCGAGGCCCGTACCTCAAGCTCAGCGTCCACTGCCCGGCGAGACACGACCGTAACCCGAATCGGCACACTGACGGCGCCGCCGGCCTCGCGGAGCAGTTCGAGCTCGACAACGGCAACTCGTTCTTCGTCCTGGGCTGATGCTGGAGCGGCGACTGAAGTTATTAGCAGAAGCAGGGCCGCGCTAAACGCAACCAACCGTGCTGCGCCCTGCGAGTTCGCCATGATGACCAAGAGTATTCCCTTACTGGGTGCCCGGGGAGGCACCGCTGTTCTATTCACGCTCAACGCACCGAAAAGGTTCAGAAAATACCGTGACATGTATCGGGCCGCCATTCCATAGGGGTTTACCCCCAGAAGACCCTGGGTTTGCGAGTGCAGAATCTTCTGCTCAACGCCGAACCTCGCTCACCGCAGCGAATAACGTCACGTTATGGACGAACCAAATCTGGTCCTCGATGAGCTCGAAGAACGCTTCAGCGCCTTCCAACTCGTGCGCAAAACTGACGAAGATGCGAAGGGCACCGCCCTCGCCGAGCTTGGTGCAACCTCAGAGGTCGATGGGGACATCATCCTCGAACTCACCTCCACGTGGCCGCTTGGTCATCCGGAACGGTTCGACCAAGCGCACATGCTGGTCGTTCGCGCGTTGGAAGTACTCGACCGCAACGGTGCCCGCGGCGTCAAAACCAACGCTCCGATCGGACCCCTGAACCACGTTGCCGGGGTGCTGATTCAGCTAGTCACCCGCTTCATTGTTCGCCAACACCTCAAACGGCAGATCCAGCACATCCATTGGCTCTACGTTCGACGTGAAGCCAACACCGACCTGGACAACCCGTTCCGCAGCAAGCTGCGCCGCGCTCGAATCGAAGCCGAACGCCTTGTGCCCACCTTCAACACAAACCCGCTCGGTGTACCGACGTTCATCTTCGGTGGTGCCGTGCTGTCGTGGGTCCTCGGAACCCTGCAGGTGCTGATCTCGGGCCTAAATACCTGGTACTGGCAAGCCATCGCCGCCCTGCTCGTGTCGATCGTTGCGGGCGTTGCGTCATGGATCGTTGTCAGGGGAGCGGCCACAGCGCGCCATCGCATCAAGCTCACCACCGATCGGCCGATCCGCGCGCTGTACCAAACCATCGGCCGCTGCGGCGAACCGCCTCGCGACGACTCGATCATCTTCATTGTCGTTGCCCTCATACTCGGCGTCCTCGCCGCAATAGCAATCCCCGTGGGCCTCGCCATCGCCGGAATCGCCAACCTCTAAAGATTTGTACACCGTTTGATACCCATGCGGTAACCAATCCTCCACAAATCTCATCGCTCCACAAATCGGTGGGGTCGGCAGGATGTCACAGCGCGTCGGTAAACCGTTGACATGAGAGATTTCAACAAGGTCGCGGTAGTTGCTCGGAGCCAATATGGGTTATTGACCGCAGCTCAGTTGCTGGATGCGGGCTACAGCAAGCGAATGGTGTCCGATCGCGTCGCGCAAGGTTTGTTCGAGCGACGGGGTAAAGGCGTGCTCCAGCTCGTGGGCGCTGAACCAAGTTGGGAGCAAAGCTTGCTGGCTGCGGTAATGGCCGCCGGCCCGACCGCCGCCGCATCTCACCGCTCCGCGTCGAGGCTTTGGGGGTTTCGAACGGTCGACCACGACATCGAGGTCGCCGTCCGCTTTCCACGGCGGGTAGCGGCCAACGATGCAACGATCCACCGATCGCGCGATCTTGAACCCGACGATGTCACCGAGGTCAACGGGATACCGACGACAACGCCAGAGCGAACAATCTGCGACCTCGGCCTCATCTTTCCCGAGACCGAGGTTCGCCGCATTCTGCATCACGCAATCGCAACCGAACTCGTGCTCCCAAGAGACCTCTGGATGATGAGACAGCGAACTAGCAAGCAGGGGCGAAACGGTACGGGCGTCCTAGAGCGCGTGCTGAACGCGCTGCCCGAGGACGCCGGCGTAGCTGAGTCCGGGCTGGAGGTTCTTTTCCTCGAGATCTGCGAGAGGTTCGGCGTTCCGCGCCCGGTACCCCAGTTGCCCGTCCGCGTTGCTGGCAGGAACTTCCGCGTCGACTTTGCCTGGCCATCGGCTCGTGTCTTTGTCGAGGTCGACGGCTTTGCCTTCCACTCGACACCGGACCAACTTGCACACGATTCGACCCGTCAAAACTTACTTGTCGCGCAAGGCTGGACCCCACTCCGATTTACCAACAAGGACCTCACCGAACAACCGGCCGCAACGGCCCGCTCGGTTCTACGAACCTTGGGATTTGTGGAGGATTAGTTACCAAATGGGTATCGAACGGTGCACAAATCTTGAGCGATGAAATCTGTGGAGGATTTGTTACCTATGCCGTATCAAACGGTGCACAAATCTTGGCTTACGCGCTGAGGGCGTCTTTCTTGGCGAGGTATTGGCCGAGCTTGTCGTCGGACTTATCGCCGAAGAGAATCCGTGAGACCTCTGCGAGGCCATCGCCTTCGCGAATCTTTTCGTTGCGGACGACAAGATCGATCTTTGAACGACGCAGCATGAAGTCCTCAAGATGGGTGATCATCTCGTGGCGCGCTGCATGATGTAGCTCGACTCGCAGGTAGTCAGCGCTGGCGAGGATGTCCTCACCCATGACCGGGTTCTCGCGGATCTCATCGAGCATCGCAAAGGCACGACGCCCGTAGCGACGCCACAGACGTTCGCTAAGCGGTTCGACACCCTTCTTATGACGAAGATCATCGAGCTTCATTCGCTTCGCTTGACGCATGAAGTCGTTGCGGACTTCTTCGGACGGCTCGCCGAACCAATCTTCCTGATCGGGTTCGAGGACAAAGCCGAGCTTCTCGACTTCGTCAGCTACCTCTTCGCCAACGTTGAGACAGTCGGTGATTTTGCCGCCGAAGATGGTGACGATTCGGCGCTCGATATCGAGGTCGATCTCGTGCTTTCGGGACAGCTTGGTCCAATCGATGTTCTCACGGTCGTCACCGTCATTTGGCACCACCAACGGACGCACGCCGCAGCGTTCGGCGATGATGTCGCCTTTGGTAAGCGGGACTTCGAGATCGAGGCGAGAGTTGATCTGTTCGAGGAGGAAGTCGCGGTCCTCGTCGGTGACTTCACTAAATGGGGTCTGGATGCGGGTGTCGGTAGTTCCGATAACCGACCGGCGACCCATGGGGATGACGTAAAACAGGCGCTGGGTGTCGTCGAAGAACGCAAGAACACGTTCGTTCTCGGTGAGCTGCGGAACGACGAGGTGGATGCCCTTCGAGTAGGCGATTCGATGGCTCGTCTGATTTTCCCACTTGGCGTTCAATCCGTCGACAAACGGCCCAGCAGCATTGATGATCGCCTTCGCCGTGAGCTCGAACTCAGTACCGGTCTCGAGGTCTTGAAGCGCAACGTTCCAGTTCGCGCCATGTTGGGTCGCGTCGAGCAACTCAACGTAGTTCGCGGCGGTTGCGCCCGCTTCGATCGACTGGCGAATGAAGTTCCATACAAAACGGCTGTCGTTGTCGCGAAGATACGCGTCGTAGTACTCGATTCCTCCGCGAACGTTGGTGATGTCGACCACCGGTTCCTGCGCTTTGATCTCCTCGGGGCCAACCATCTGCGGGCGATGCGTCTGAAAGTTGCCGATCGCCCAATACGCCGAGCTTCCAAGGGCAGCAAGCCACGGTGGAAATGGCGAGCTGTGATCGAGCGCAGCCATAAAGCCCAACTGAGTGATGTTGGTTGGATACGCCTTCAACAGTCGGTTGCGGCTGAGCGACAGCTTGCGAACGAGGTTGAGCTCGTAGTTCTCGAGGTACTTAAAGCCACCCCACGCCAAGTTCGACGACGACGAGCTTGTAAAGCCAGCCCAATCGCCTCGATCGATGATCGCGACGTTAAGGCCACGACCGGCCAATACGGCGGCCGATACGGCGCCATTGATACCGCCACCGACGATCAGGACGTCAAAGGTCCCACCATCGAGGCGTGCGACATTGCTCGCGCGGAGTTCCATTCCATCCATGCTAGCGATCGGGTATCGGTCGATGGTGAGCCAAACCGCTCACAGTCGTCACAATCGCCGTATTCTGTTCTGATGAGCGAACCGGTA
>CALHTB010000006.1 GCA_938038785.1 uncultured Acidimicrobiales bacterium | reverse complement strand
GAGGTGTCGACCGACAAGGTGGATTCTGAGGTGCCGTCTCCGGTTGCTGGTGTGATTACCGAGATTTTGGTTCCTGAGGGTGAGACGGTTGAGGTGGGCACGGTCTTGGCTCGTGTTGGCGCCGCTGGGGCAACTCCAGCTCCAGCACCCGCTCCGGCAGCACCCGCGGCTGACGCGCCAGCTCCTGCAGCACCCGCTCCGGCAGCGCCCGAACCGGCCCCAGCCGCGACCCCGGCACACGCTGTGCCATCATCGAGTGGGCCGGTTCCCGATCTCTCGGGGTTTGTTTTGTCGCCGGTTGTGCGTCGATTGATCTCGGAGAACAACCTCGACCCAGCATCTATCCCTGGCACGGGCCTGGGTGGTCGAATCACCCGCAAGGATGTCGAGGCAGTTGTCCAACAGCAGGCATCGGGCTCGACCCCAGCCCCAGCAACACCGACCCCAGCTCCGGCTCCTGTAGCGCCGGCTCCAGCAACACCGACCCCAGCTCCGGCTCCCGCCGCAGCGCCAGCACCAGCGGCCCCGGCAGCGGCCGCCTCAGCTCCTGCCCCAGCAGCTAGTGGGCAAAAGAGTGTCGCGCTCAACAACATCCGACGCCGCACCGCGGAACACATGGTCATGTCGAAGGCCACCTCGCCGCACGTGCTGACCGCCATGGAGGTCGACTTCGAAGCAGTGGAAGTTGTCCGCCGTCGCCACAAGGCCGACTGGAAGAGCGAAGAGGGTTTCAGCCTCACCTACCTGCCATTCGTGCTTCGCGCTGTCGCAGACGCAATGCGGGACTTCCCGCTGATGAACGCCTCGCTCGAGGGTGACTCGGTCACGATGCACGAAGAGGTCAACGTTGCAATCGCGGTCGACTTGAACTTCGACGGTCTCCTCGCACCTGTCGTCAAGAACGTCGAAGGCAAGCGCCTTCGCCAGCTCAGTCGGGACGTCGTCGACATCGCCACCCGTGCCCGTACGAAGAAGGTCACCCCCGATGACCTCAGCGGCGGAACGTTCACCATCACGAACCCCGGCCAATACGGAACGCTGATGCAGTTCCCGATCATCAACCAGCCGCAGGTTGCGATCCTGTCCACCGATGGTGTGCACCGCAAGCCAGTGGTAGTCACCGACGAGTTCGGTAGCGAGAACATCGCCATTCACTCGGTCGGCGTCTTGGCACTTGCCTGGGATCACCGGGCATTCGATGGTGCCTACGCTGCGGCCTTCCTGGCCAAGTTGCGCGAGATCATCGAGACCACCGATTGGGAAGCCGAGATCAGCTGACCATGACCAAGCCCGCCCCTTCGCCGACGCTGCGCGTTCGGTGGCTTGGACGGGTGTCGTATGAAGACGCGCACACGTTGCAAACGTCGTTGTTCCCCGGAACCGACAACCATCTGCTGCTGCTCGAGCATCAGCCGGTATTCACCCTGGGCGCCCGAGCATCAATGGACAATTTGCTCGTCGACCCCAGCGACGTCGGTGCCGACGTTGTCACCACCGATCGAGGTGGTGACATCACGTGGCATGGGCCGGGTCAGCTCGTCGGCTATCCGATTCTCAACGTCGCTGGTAAGCGTGGGGGAGGCATGGCCGACACCGTTGCGTACGTCCGGTCGGTCGAAGACCTGCTCATCGATGTGCTTGCCGAGCTCGGCCTCACCGACGTAGGTCGGCTGCCGAAGTTCCCCGGCGTATGGGTCGCGCCCGACTCTGATGCGCCCCGCAAGATCGCTGCCATTGGTGTGCGGTTGACTCGGGGCCGGTCGATGCATGGGTTCGCGCTCAACATCGACCCCGATATGGCGTGGTTCGACAAGATGGTGCCGTGTGGCATTGCGGACAAGCCCGTCACGTCGTTGGCGGCCGAGGGCATCTCCGTTTCGATGCGCGAAGTCGTCGACACGGTCATCACCGTTGCGGGCCGACCCGGGGCACTGGCGTGCACCGACAACCAGCGCTACAACCTCGACCGCCAAGATGTCGTGTGGAAAGAACGGGTCGAAGATCTGACTCCGTTCTCTCGCGGCGAGGGCCCCGGCGAGACCTCTGGTTCCGCGTCGTCGCCGCTCGTCGAAGAACCATCGCACCTCGACGGCACCTCGGTCCGCCTGTCGGGTCGTCTCGCCGAAGCGGGCGTCACCACTGGTCTGCAAATCTCGAGTCGCAAACCCGAGTGGATGCGGGTCAAAGCCGACATGGGCCCGGAGTATCGGCGCCTCAAGTCGGTCATGGCCGACCTGGATCTGGTCACCGTGTGCGAAGAGGCTGGCTGTCCAAACATCTTTGATTGTTGGAACGACGGCACGGCCACGTTCATGGTGTGCGGCGAGCGATGCACCCGCAAGTGCGGCTTCTGCTTGGTCGACACACGACATCCAGAGGCCGTCGACCCGCTCGAGCCGGGCAAAGTCGCTGAGGCCGTTGAAAAGATGAACCTCGACTATGCCGTCATCACGATGGTGGCCCGCGATGACCTCGCCGACGGGGGAGCCGACCATGTCGCTCAGACGATTCGGGCTATTCGAGACCGTAGGCCTGACGTTCGTGTCGAAGTGTTGATCAGCGACTGCAAAGGCGACGCCGCCTCTCTCGACCACATCAACGACGCCCGCCCCGATGTGTTGAACCACAACATCGAGACCGTGCCTCGGCTGCAGCGGGTAGCACGACCATCGGCGTCGTACGCCCGAAGCTTGGCTGTGCTCGGGCGGGCCAAGGCTGCAGGGCTCACCACAAAATCATCGATAATCGTCGGCATGGGTGAGTCGTTCGACGAGGTAACGTCGACCATGGCTGATCTTGCTGCTGTTGGTGTCGACATCGTGACGATCGGCCAGTATCTGCGACCCACATCGAACCACCTGCCGGTGGCGCGGTGGGTCGAACCGGCCGAGTTCGACGAATGGAAACGCATCGGCGAGGTCGAGCTTGGGTTGTCCCACGTCGAGTCGAGCCCGCTCACCCGGTCGAGCTACCACGCCAAGCAAGCCGAAACCGCGGCCCGCTGATTCGCCCGGGCTTCGCCCTCCAGGGCTCAAATCCGTCGCTGCGTTCCTCGATTTCGCGCCTGCTGCGCCTGAGGCGCCTGAGGCGGTGTCTGGTTGCTGGTCCCTCACTCCCGTACGCTCTAGGTCATGAGCTTTGCCGATCGTTTTGCCCGTGCCCGTGCCCAGATGGTCGAGCAGAACGTCGACATGCTGTTGCTTTCTGTCGGTGCTGATCTGCCCTATCTCACCGGCTATGGGGCAATGCCACTCGAGCGGCTGACCATGCTCGTGTTGCCCCAAGACGGCGATGCAACGCTGGTGATTCCCGAGCTCGAAGCGTCGCTGGTGAACGTTCAGCCCGAATTTGCACTGCATGCCTGGGGTGAGACTGAAGACCCGCTCAACATCGTCGACGGCATGCTCGGCTCGGCTACCAACATTGCAATCGGCGACACCACGTGGGCTCGGTTCCTCGTTGGTTTGATCGAGCGGAACGGATCTCGCACGTTCCAGAACGCTTCGAATGTTATGACCCCTTTGCGGGCGGTGAAGACGGCCGATGAGGTCGAACGACTCCGCGCCGCCAGCCATGCTGTCGATCGGATTGCTGCTCGACTCCAGGCAGGCGAAATCCCCGTGGTTGGCAAGACCGAGAAGTGGTTGTCAGATGAGCTGGCCCGCCAGATCGTCGAAGAGGGGCATGGCAAGATGAACTTCTCGATCGTGGCCGCAGGCGAGAACGCGGCGAGCCCACACCATCACGCGGGCGACCGAGTCATTCAAGAGAACGAAGGCGTGCTGTGCGACTTTGGGGGCACGATGTTTGGCGACGACGGCATCGGGTACTGCTCGGACCTCACCCGTTGCATCTACACGGGCACGCCCTCAGCCGAATTCGCTGAGGCGTACGACGTGTTGTTCGAGGCACAGGCTGCGTCGGTCGCCGCCGCCACGGTTGGTACCCCGGCCGAAGAGGTCGACCGTGCGGGTCGAGACATTATTGAGGCGGCCGGCTACGGCGACTACTTCATCCATCGAACCGGCCACGGCATTGGCGTTGAGGCTCACGAGGAGCCGTACATCGTCGAGGGCAACACCGATGGCCTCGTTGCGGGCAATGCCTTCTCGGTTGAGCCGGGCATCTACATTCCCGGCAAGTTCGGGATGCGACTCGAAGACATCGTCGTAGCCGCCGACGCTGGGCCCGACCCACTCAACATGGTCGACCACCATCTCGCAGTGATCTGACATGGCAGTCGACTGGGGAGACGCACGGCAAGACTTCTCGAAGGCAAATCCGTTGCGCGGCCCGGACGCTCCAACGCCTGAGCACGTTCCGCCGCCGAAGGGGAGCTTTGCCCGTGGTCCCCGACTGTTTGCTGGACTGACGGCCATTGGCGCTGGTGCATGCGTCATTGCTGTGCTGCTCATTGCGCAATCGGTCCGCGGCGAGCAGACCGGTTTAGTAGTCGAGGAACAGGGAACGATCTCGATCGTGGCAGATTCGTCTACCTGCGAGATTGACGTCGGCATTCCTGTCGCCAACCGGGCCGAGGAAGCGGTCACCATTTCTGAAGTCACAATCAATCTTCGACAAGGTGAGGGGTCAAAGCCGTTTCGGCTGGTTCGTGCCGACAGCATCGAACCACCCGTGTTTCAAAGCGACGAAAGTCGAACACTGCGAAGCCGCTTCGACTTCGGCGAATGTGTATCGGACGCTTCACTGTTCAATGCCCAGCGTTTGACGATCGTCTACACACTCGAAGGTGGCGTCTCTGGCGAAAGCGAACTGTTCGACATCGAGCTGTCGAGCGAAGACGACTCCTAGTGCGCACTGCCCGGTGAACGTTGGGGTCAGACCCCATAGTTCACCGATACCCGCAAAACTGTTGATTTTTCAACAGTTGTCCAGACGTGCTCCAGGCCGGTGGCACGTTTCCGGTCAACGTTGGGGTCAGACCCCGAGATATACATCCCGGAGGAGTAAGGCGGCTAAGTCCGCAGCGTCGCGCGGGCTACGAGGTCCATGCTGAAGGCCATCAGGATGGCGAGATAGAGCATGCCGGTGGCGGCCATGACGGCGGAGTATTCCTTGCCGCGCAGAATCACGATGGTAAGCCCGAGCAGGATGATGGTGGCGATCGTCGACGCTGCCCAGAACCAGCCGAGCTGGCCGAGGAATCCGTCGTCGATGGTGCCGTTGAGCACCGACACCATGCCGGTGGGGATGAGTAGCACGATGAGCTCGAAGGGCCAGAGTGCGGTTGTCCATTTCACGAGTTCGTTGAGGGGGCCTCGGCCGAGGCCGGGCTGCACGAGGTACCAGTGCCCGAGAAGCATCGCGTCGCTGACCGCTCCAAGGAAGAATGCGCCGACGACGATGCGAGCAACGCCAAGCCATGCGGGGTCAGCCGCGTCGATGCCACCGGCGATGCAGGCGATGACGCCGAAGATGGGTGGAATGAGATCGAGCACGGGTGGGAACTCGGGAGCGTCTTTGTCGAAACGTTCTTCCTCTTTGTCGATGCCGGTCATCTGAGCGACGCGTGCTGATCGACGTTCGATAAGTGCCCGCTGCTTTTGGACCCCGGCGGAGCGACGTTGGTAGCTGACCCACAGCGCCACCGAGCTTGCGAGGATCATCGCCACGGTGGCGACATCGCGTACGACTACCCATTCGGTGAAGTTGGCAATGACCAACGCAATGATGCCAAAGATGATGAACGTGAGCCGTTGGAGCCAGCCGTATCCAAGCCCAACTTCGCGTCGCCGAGTGGTGATCCAGAGGAAGAAAAGCCCGCCGGTGGCCCATTGGACCATGACCGTGGCGGCGTCGAGTTCGATCACAGACGGAGTGTATTGCGATCTACCGCGAGATCCAGCAATTAACACCAGTCCGATTTTTGGCCGATACTAGGGGTATGGCACGTCCAATTTGGTCCGGATCGGTCAGCTTTGGCCTGGTGAATATTCCCGTGAAGCTGTTCAGCGCAGTTTCAAGGAAAACGGTGCGTTTCAACCAGATCGAGGCTTCGACAGGTGGCCGGATCAAGCAGAAGCGCGTGTCGGCGACCACCGGTGAAGAGGTTGATTACGCGGACATCGTCAAGGGGTACGAGCTGCCAAGCGGCGAGTTTGTGACTATCACGCCCGACGAGCTCGATTCGCTCGACCCAGTGGCTGCCAAGACCATCGATCTCGAAGAATTCGTCGACCTGGTCGACATCGACCCGGTCTTCTATGACTCGGCGTACTACCTAGCCCCGGCACCTGAGGCCCTCAAGCCGTACAAACTGCTCGTGACCGCAATGGAAGAGTCGGGCAAGGTGGGCATTGCCAAGTTCGTGATGCGTTCCAAGCAGTACCTGGCGGCGATTCGCCCGGTCGATGGAAACATGTTGTTGTCGACCATGGTGTACGCCGACGAGCTTGTGCCCTCAACGAACGTCGAGCTGCTGAGCGGCTTGGAAGATGTCGACGTCACCGATCGCGAACTCGAAATGGCTCGCCAGCTGATCTCGTCGCTCGAGACCGACTTCGCGCCCGACAAGTTCACCGATACCTACCGCGAAGCTGTCCTCGAGATGATCGACCGCAAGGTCGCAGGCGAAGAGACAGTAATTGCGGCTGCCCCTGAAGAGGAGATGGGCTCGGTCGTAGACCTCATGGCCGCGCTTGAAGCTTCGGTTGCCGAGGCGAAGTCGTCTCGTACTCGTCACCCAACGGCCAAGGCTGTCGAGGTAGAGGACGAAGAAGAAGAGGCAAAGCCGACCAAGAAGAAGGCGGCGGCCAAGAAGAAGCCTGCGAAGAAGAAGGCGGCCAAGAAGACCGCAGCGAAGAAGGCCTCGTAAGCCCGATCTGCGGGTCGGTGCATGCTGGTTCTAGCCTGGCGGTATGCCAGCGTCAGAACCCGTGCGGACAGAAATTGCTGGCCGCCCTCTCAAGGTCACCAACCTGACCAAGGTTCTGTATCCGCTGGTTGGGTTCACCAAGGCACAGGTGATCGAGTATTACGTGAAGATCGCGCCTGCGATGCTGACCCATATTGGCGACCGTGGGGTGACGTTCAAGCGCTGGCCCGACGGTGTCACCGCCGAGCCGTTCTTCAACAAACGGGCTGCTTCGCATCGACCCAGTTGGGTCGAGACCTGCACCGGCCCGGGCAACAAGGGCAAGGGCATCGAATATCCAGTGCTCGCCGAGGTGGCGGCGTTGGCGTGGTCGGCGAACTTGGCTGCTCTTGAGATTCACAGTCCGATGGCCCGGTGTGGCGAGATCGAGTCACCGTCGATTCTGGTGTTTGACCTCGACCCAGGAAAGCCCGCCACCATCATCGAGTGTTGCCAGGTGGCACTATCGATTCAGGCGGTGCTCGGCCAGCTCGGCCTGGAAGCCTTCGCGAAAACCTCGGGTTCAAAAGGGATGCAGCTCTACGTGCCGCTCAACACGCCCCACACTCACAACCACGCGTCGGACTTCGCCCTTGCGATTGCCCAATTGCTGCAGAAGCAGCAGCCTGATTCGGTGACGGCGACGATGACCAAGAGCCAACGGCCTGGGAAGATCTTCATCGACTGGAGCCAGAACTCTCGTCACAAGACCACGATCGCGCCGTACTCGCTGCGCGGGAAGGAACGGCCAACCGTGTCGACACCTATCAGCTGGGATGAAGTGAGCGACGGGGCCGACGGCGAATGGCTGAGCTTCGAGGCCTTTGAGGTGGTCGAGCGAGTGGAGGAGTTCGGGGACTTGTTCGCCCCGGTCGCCACCTTGGAACAAGAGTTGCCGGTGGGACGTGACTGACCCGACAGGGCACGAGGCCGACGACGAGCTGTTCACCGACGAAGAATACGAGGAGTACTTCGGCGGCGAGTACGAGCCGCTCGCACCGAAGAGCCGACGCCTTCCCCTTGGCGTCAAGCTTCTGGGCTACTTCGTCGCGCTTGCGATGGGAGTAGGTGGTCTCCTCACCTTGGGCGATGCGCTTGCAACCACGCCCGATGTCCGCGAGCCCCTGGACATCGAGCAAGCAGCATGGGACCGGGTGTCAGAATCTGAGTATGGCTGGTTGGTCGAGGACATCGTCATTCGGCCAATTCTTGACCCGGCGATCGGCGCGTTTGTGACCAACAACCCGCCCGACGGGATCATCCACATCGACGACCGGCCGTGGCAGCTCGAACGTCTTGACGAACTGATGGACCACGAGATTGGACATCTGCTCGACTTCGCGCTGTGGGAGCCGTTCGACGACGCCCGAAAGGGCGGGCTCGGAACTGAGGCCTGGGCCGAGTGCGCGGCGGTCGTGGCTGGCACTCGACGAGTCGACCCTCGAGACCCCGGCGGCGAATATCACTGCTTCGACGACGAGCTCGACTCGTACCTCGCCACGCTTGCCCCAATCACCGAAGTGTGCGCTCGATGGGGCACGCTCGAGTGCCGCGAAGTCGAACCACCCGACGTCAACCGATGAGCTCCACCCGCCGCGCCACGCTCCTTGTGTGCCTGGCCTACTGCTGGTGGGGTTGTTCGGCCCTGTTCTGGCGCGAGCTCAGCTCGATCGCGCCGATCGACCAACTGTCCTTTCGCGTGACCACTGGATTCGGGTACCTCACGCTCGTTTGGCTCTTCCGGCGGCAGAACCCAATGCGTTCACTCACCCCTGACCACTGGCGGTACGGGCTGCTCGCGGCGTTCGTTATCGGGCTCAACTGGATTGTCTTTCTGTGGTCCATCAGCAACGAACGGGCCGTCGAAGCTGCGCTCGGCTATTTCCTGATGCCGCTCTTTGCTGTCGGCCTTGGAGTGGTCTTGTTGGGCGAGCGGTTGCGGCGCTTGCAACAGGCCGCGCTCGTGCTGGCCGTCATCGGCATCGTGTGGACGTTTGTTGTCGTCGGCTCGCTGCCGTGGGTGTCGCTCACGCTCGGGTCGTCCTTCGCGGTCTACGGCTGGGCCCGCAAGCAAGGTCCGTGGAACGCTGTCGACGGGTTGACCTTCGAAACGATGCTGCTCGCCCCCTTCCTGATCGCGTTGACGGTGTGGCGAGCGTCGACCAGCGACACCAGCTTGCTGGGTGACGCTGCGGACGGTTCGCCCTGGCTCGTGTTGCTCCTAGCGCTTGCCGGACTCGTCACCATCGTGCCGCTGTTGCTGTTTGCGTCCGCAGCGAAGAAGGTGCCGCTGACGGTGATTGGGTTGCTGCAGTACATCAACCCGACGCTGCAGTTCCTGGTGGGCTGGCAGATCTTCAAAGAACCTGTCAGCACCGGACGGCTGTTTGGCTTTATGTGGATCTGGGCCGCGCTCGCGCTCGTCGTCGTTGACGAGCTGAGCTCAAAGCGACCAGTCGATGGGGGAGATGCCCGCAGCGGCGAGGGCCTCGTTGGCACGCGAGAAGGGCGAGCTGCCGAAGAACCCCCGGTGCGCTGACAACGGCGACGGATGCGGGGACTCGAGCACCACATGACGGCCGACGTCGATGAGTGACTTCTTCTTTCGCGCTGACGCTCCCCACAAGATGAACACCACCCGTTCGGGCTTGGCATTCACCGCGGCGATGACACGATCGGTGAAGGTCTCCCAACCCTGCTTCTGATGGGATGCCGCCGTCCGGGCCCGGACGGTGAGCGTTGCGTTGATGAGCAACACGCCTTCAGTAGCCCAGCGTTCGAGGTTGCCGTGTGCCGGCCGGGGAATGCCGAGGTCGGCTTCGAGTTCCTTGTGGATGTTCTGCAAGCTCGGCGGAATCTTCTCACCATCGCGAACCGAGAACGCCAGACCGTTGGCTTGGCCGGGGCCGTGGTACGGGTCCTGGCCCAAGATCAGCACCTTCGTATTGGCATAGGGCGTGAGGTGGAGCGCCCGGAACACTTCCTCGTGGGGCGGGTACACGGTGTGCTGGGCTCGTTCTGCTGCCACGAAGGTTTGGAGCTCGGCCCAATAGGGCTCGTCGAACTCGGCGCGAAGTATCGGATTCCAATCTGTTTTGTTCTCGGCACCCCCGGCCGAGACCCGGGAAGTCGACATGTTCGTTCCGCCAGTGCCACTCACCTCGGGTACGTTCTCCATGCCTGCAAGCTAACGACGCCAACAGAGCCGATCCAGCTCGGTCGGCGGGACTACTGTTGCCGGCATGGCATTGACGATCACCACCGCCCGTTCCGCCCCCGCTGCAGCCAAGCTTGTTGGCGTCGGCGTCTTCACCGACAACGACCGACCCGACAGCTTGCCGAAGGCCCTGCTCGACAGTCGTGGTTTCGACGCCAAACTCGGCAAGACCATGATCGTCGAGACCGACAAAGGCCTTGTCGCCGCCGTTGGTTTGGGCGCGGTTGACGAGCTCACCGAGCAGTCGCTTCGCCAGGCCGGTGCAAGCTTCGCCCGCGCGGCACGCCGTCACAAGACCGCGGCCATCTCGGTACTCGCCGACGCCGTCGCTGCCCGCAAGGACGACAACCCACTCGACGCAGCTAAGGCTGCCGAGTGCTTGGCCGAAGGCCTCGAGCTCGGCACCTACGCGTTCGAAACCTACAAGTCGAAGTCAGCCCGCAATGACCTGACCAAGGTGACCATCGCCGGCTCGACCTCGGCTGCGGTCAAGGCCGGATTGGCCATCGGCCAGGCAATTGCTGGCGGGCAGATGATGGCTCGCGACTACGTAAACGAGCCGGGCGGCACCCTCACCCCGCCCGAGTTCGCGAAGCGGGTTCAGCGGATGGCGAAAGAAGCTGGCGTTACGTGCAAGGTCATGGATCTCGCTGCCATCAAGAAG
>CALHTB010000005.1 GCA_938038785.1 uncultured Acidimicrobiales bacterium | reverse complement strand
CGCGAAGTGCTGCTCACCCCCGAGCAGCTGATGCAATTGCGAAATGGTGACGCTCAGTAGAGGGAGCTAGCGCTTCAACTGGCAGACTCGATCGGTGGAATTTCTCTCTGAGCCCAGCCTGATCATCGCCCTCATCGAGGTCGCAATCGGCCTGTTCCTGCTCACCAAAGCAGCCGACATCTTCGTCGACGGGGCTGTCGCCATAGCTGGAACAATGAAGATCTCGCCTGTGGTTGTTGGAGCGGTCATCGTGGGCTTCGGCACCAGCGCCCCCGAGCTGTTGGTGTCGGGAAT
The DNA here is from genome assembly GCA_938038785.1 of uncultured Acidimicrobiales bacterium. Classification (GTDB taxonomy): domain Bacteria; phylum Actinomycetota; class Acidimicrobiia; order Acidimicrobiales; family SHLQ01; genus SHLQ01. Next base: position 10,392 of record CALHTB010000005.1, on the reverse strand, counting down.
TGCAGCTGGGAACGGCGACCTGGCGCTTGGCGTTGGCAACGTCGTCGGCTCGAATGTGGCCAACCTGTCGCTCGTACTCGGAGCAGCAGCCCTTGTCGTGCCGTTGTTGGTTACCAAGTCGGTCCTGGCACGTGAAGCGCCGGTGAGCCTGTTCGCCGTCATCGTTTTTGCGGTCTTCTCCTCGGGGGGCTTCGAGGTGTGGGAGGGCATTCTCATGCTGGTCCTGCTCATTGCAATCCTTGGGTGGATCATCTTTGGCGGGAACGAAGACTCGATTGAAGAACTTGACTTCGACGAAGACCAGCCAATGTCCACCAGCGTCATGCAGACCGTTGGCGGCCTTGTCGGCACGGTCCTCGGCGCCCAACTCATGGTCTGGGGAGCGCTTGGTATCGCCGACCGATTCGGCTTGAGCGGCGGCTTTATCGGCTTCACGCTCGTGGCGATCGGCACCTCGCTTCCCGAGCTTGTCACCGCAATCGCTGCCGCTCGCAAGGGCGAAACCGAGCTCATCTTGGGCAACTTGTTGGGCTCCAACGTGTTCAACAGCCTCGCCGTTGGCGGTGCGATCGCCATTCTGGGCGCCGGGGCGATCGACGACGAGGTTCTGCGCACCTACGGCATCGTCGTCATGGTCGTCGTTGCTGCGCTCGCCTGGGTGTTCATGGTGGTTCGCAAGCGCGTCAGCAAGCCCGAATCAGTTGTGCTGCTGACCATTTACGTGCTGGGAATCCTGTTGCTCTCAGACTTGGGCGCCGGCGAGAGCTTGCGCGACGTCATCGAGTCCCTCGTATAGATCAGCGTCTAGGCCCACCTCGATTGGGTGCCGCCTCTCGTAGTGGGGGCGGTGGCCGATAGCCTTGCGGAGTGGTTGGACAGTATTGGATCGAGACGCTTGGGTGCCCCAAGAACGAGGTCGATTCAGACAAACTCGTTGGCACCTTGCGTGCAGATGGCATGGCCCCTGCGACGCGCCCCGAAGACGCCGACCTGGTGGTGGTCAACACGTGTGCGTTCATCGAATCAGCCCGTGAAGAATCCATCGCTACCGTGCTCGAGCTCAGCGATCGGGCCGACGACGCCCGCGTAGTCGTTACTGGCTGTATGGCCGAACGCTACGGGGACGAACTCGCCTCTGCGCTCCCCGAAATTCACTCGGTCGCTGGCTTCGGCGTGCCGGTCACCCTTGGCCGAAAGCCCGCCGAGCCTGCGCTTCCATCGTTCGACCTGCTCAACCTGCCACGCCCGGCCTCGGCCCGCCCGTGGGCCTACGTCAAGGTGGCCGAGGGTTGCGACCGCAACTGCGGGTTCTGCGCTATCCCCACCTTCCGAGGCCCGCAACGCTCGCGCACCCACGACTCGATCCTCGACGAGGTTCGGTCGCTCGAGGCCAAAGAGATCGTGCTCGTCGCCCAAGACCTCGCTGCCTTTGGTCGCGACCAAGGCCAGGGCGAGCGCAGCCTCGTCCCGCTGATCGGCGAAGTGAACGAGCTCGTCGACCGGGTGCGGCTGCTCTACCTGTACCCGTCCGACCTCAACGACACGCTCATCGAGGCCATCTTGGCCACCGGCGTGCCGTACTTCGACTTGTCGTTGCAACACGTCAGCCCTCCGCTTATGCGGCGGATGCGGCGCTGGGGCGACGGTGAGCGCTTCCTCGAACGCATCGAACGAATTCGAGGCCTCGAAGCCGACGCTGCCTTTCGGTCGAACTTCATCGTTGGCTACCCGGGAGAGACCGAAGCCGACCACGACGCGCTGCTCGACTTCGTCGAGGCGGCACAACTCGACTGGTGCGGGTTCTTTGCGTACTCCAAGGAGGACGGCACCTACGCCGCTGACCTCGATGGCGAAGTCGACAGCGATCTGGTGGCCGAGCGCCTTCGCGAGCTCACCGAACTTCAAGACTCGATCACCGCATCTCGCCGCGATCTCCTGATAGGCGAACGCGTGACGGTGCTCGTCGACGAGAAGGGCGTCGGTCGTTCCCACCGCGAAGCCCCCGAGATCGACGGTGTCGTCCATGTGCGCGACGATCTTGCTGTGGGCGAGATGCATACGGTGGAGATAACTGGCGCGCTGGGGCCAGACCTATTGTCGCAAGGCGCCTCGATCGACCCTGATGACGGCAGCGACACGTGACGGCTAGCCAGGAACACGGCGTGTGGCATCACGTAGGCCACTTCATCTCGAACCCGGCCAACATGATCACCGCGGCGCGCATCGCGGCCTCGCCAATCCCGTTCGCGCTGATCTTGGCAAACGAACAGTCGGGCGGAGCGTCTTGGTGGGCGTTCATCCTCGGCTGGATCTTCGCAGCTACCGACCTGCTCGACGGATGGCTCGCCCGCAAGTACGACCTCATCAGCCGAACCGGAGCGTTCCTCGACCCTCTCGCCGACAAGATCGTTGTGCTCGGCGCCATGTTCTGTCTGGTAGCCGTGGACCGCTACCACTGGATTCCGGTGGCACTGATCTTCATTCGCGAGGTCGTCATCACCGGGTTCCGCAGCTACTGGGTGAAGAAGAACCGGGCTGTGCCCGCTCGCAAGCTTGGGAAGTGGAAGTCGATCTTCCAAGGCGTGGCTCTGCAGTTGGCGCTCTTCCCGCCGTTCGAGAATGCCGACCTGATTGTTCAGGGCGGCCTCTGGTTTGCCGTAGCGTTCACCTTGTACTCCGGACTTCGATACCTTCTCGATGGCTCGGCGGCGACCCGACTAAGCGGCAACATCAATGAGAACGCCGACCCTGATTCCAGTAGTGCTGAGAAAGTGACCGAGTAAATGCGTTGTGAAGTAGTCGCCGTTGGTTCAGAGCTGTTGCTCGGACAGATCAACGACACCAACTCGTCGTGGATTGGTCAGGAACTTGCCGCCGTTGGCATCGACTCGTTCTTCCAAACCAAAGTCGGCGACAACCTCGACCGCATGGTGTCGGTTATCGAGCTCGCGCTCGGCCGAAGTGATGCCGTCATCTGCACCGGCGGGCTTGGGCCAACCCAAGACGACATCACCCGAGATGCAATCGCCCAGGTGATGGGGGTCGAGTTAGAGACTGACGACGCGCTCATCGACAAGATCCAGTCGATGTGGGGTTTGTCGGGACGCGAGATGCCCGAGATCAACAAGCTGCAGGCTCGTATCCCTGTTGGGGCTCAGCCAATTCCCGTGCAGCCCGGAACTGCGCCTGGCATCGTTGCCGAGTTCGAGCACAACGGCGCTACCAAGATCATCTATGCAGTCCCTGGCGTGCCGTGGGAAATGCAAGACATGATGAACGGTTTCATCATTGACGACCTCGTTCGTCGCTCTGGAGTTACCGCGATCATTCGCTCTCGCACACTGCGCACGTGGGGTACTTCAGAAAGTGGCCTGGCCGAACAGCTCGCAGATGAGATCGAGCGTCTTGACGAGGCCGGCACAGCTGAGGGCGGTGTCACTCTTGCGTTCCTCGCCAGTGGCATGGAGGGCCTCAAGGTACGGATCACCGCCAAGGGTGCCGACGAGGCGGCCGTCGCTGCTCTCCTCGATGACGAAGAAGCTCGGGTGCGAGACATCATCGGCCCGATCGTGTTTGGCCTCGACGATCAAACCATGGAATCAGTTGTGCTCGACCTGTGCGCCGAGCAAGGCCTTACGATCGGCACAGCCGAATCGCTCACAGGCGGGCTTATCGCCCAGCGGCTGACAGCTACACCTGGCTCGTCAAAGGCATTTCGCGGAGGTGTGATCACCTACGCAACCGACGTGAAGACCGCTGTCCTCGGAGCGCCTGAGGGCCCCTCGGTTAGCGAAGAGATGGTCGAAGCAATGGCCCTTGGGGCATGCAAGACACTCGGTGCCGACGTGTCGGTGGCAACCACCGGTGTTGCGGGCCCCGACGGTTGGGAAGGCATCCCGCCCGGCACGGTGTGGATTGCCACCTGCGTCGACGGGGAAGTCGAAAGCCACCTGCTGCGCTACAAGACCGACCGCAACCGCACCCGCAACTACACCACCATCACCGTGCTTAACGCCCTCCGCAAACGCTTAGAGGCACGCGCCGAACAGTAACCACCGTTTTTCTGAGCTTGATGCACGCATACCGTGCACCATGCTCAGAAGATCGTCAGCTTGTTGGAGCTTTGAGCATCATGGCGTTTCGTACGGCGCTGCAGACGACCTCGTTGTGTTGGTTGAAGGCCCGGTGCTCGATGGTGACGATGCCACGGTCTGGTTTCGACTTGGATTCACGCACGGCCATGATCTCGGATTCGACGTGAATGGTGTCGCCGTGAAATAGGGGAGCGGGGAAGGCCACCTTGTCGAAGCCGAGGTTGGCCACGGTGGTGCCATGGGTGAGCTCGTGAACGGAGATGCCAACGACGATGCCCAGCGTGAGCAGCGAGTTCACCAGCGGCTTGCCAAACGCCGTTGTCGCTGCGTACTCAGCGTCGATGTGCAGGGGAGCGGGGTTCAGGGTCGTCGTAGAGAAGTTCACGTTGTCCGACTCGGTAATTGTTCGGGTTAACGCATGAGGTACAACCATGCCGACCTCGAACTGTTCGAACCACATGCCCTTAGGAATCATCTCGTCAGCCTAATTGGGTCTATTGGGCGGTGAGATCAGGTTCGGGCGCAGAGGGCGAAGAAATCGAACTCGTCGAGCTCGGCGTCAGCGACCGTGTCCCATGGATACGAGCTTTGCCGGCCCCAGGCATCGCTGTTGGTGGCGTGCTGGGCAACGTGCTGCAAGCGGACCATGTCGGCCCGAGTCAGTGGCTGCAATCGGATGCCAGCCTCGAGCGCAAGCGAAACCACGCATGCCTCGAGATGGTTCTCCGGGACGCAGCTACCAGGCTTTGCGAGCCGTTCGCGCAGGTCGTCAGGAAGGTAACTCTCTAAGACCACGAGCGAGTCGGTGAACTTCCACGGCAAGTCAAAGGAGTCGCCAATCGGGTGGAGCGACTGCAATAGGTCCTCAGCCGCACTGACAACATCGTCGTCAGCCCGGAGGCCTTCACCGTGCTTAAGGAGCTCATCAACCGTGGCTCCCACGAACTTCATGGTCGAAACCATAGATCAAGTATCGGTGCCGTGTGCAGACACCTGTAGGACCTTCAGACCCCATATGTGGGAGTTCTGCACCGAGCGTGCAAACGGCGCTACGGAGCGTCTTCAGAATCGCCGTAACTGACATCCGGGGTCTGACCCTGGATGTCAGTTCAAGCGAATCGGAGGCGCTGCCGATACTGATGATTATGGGTCGTGGTGTCCTCATTGCCTTCTTGTTGCTGGTCGCAACATCGTGTGGCTCGCCGGCGGAGCGCGAACGCGGAAATGCATTCGCGTGGACTGACGCTTCCATCGACGCCTCGGACCAGACCGTGCGCATCAACTTCATCGGAAGCCCGGATGGGGACATTGAAAGCGACCCGTGCGCAGCAGAGTACGAAGCGGTCGTGGAAGAGACAGTGACGACGTTGACCGTCACTATTTATCCAGTGGTCCTTGCCGACCGATCTGACGAGATCTTCTGCGACATGATGGGCTACTTCCACCACATTGATCTCACACAAGTGCTCGACGGGCGAACCCTCATTGATGGGGCCACTGGCGAAACCAAGACGCCGAGCTAGGCCAGAAGGCGTTCACTGACATCCGGGGTCTGACCCTGGATGTCAGTTTGGTTAGTCGTCGGCTTCGGCTAGGCGTAGTGATGCTGAGTTCATGCAGTAGCGGAGGCCGTTCTCGCCTGGTCCGTCGGGGAAGACGTGGCCGAGGTGGGCGCCGCACTTGGCGCAGAGCGATTCGGTACGAACCATGCCCAGCGTGCTGTCCTTCTTCTCGGAGACCGCGTCGCTGCTGAGCGGGATGGTGAAGCTTGGCCAACCCGAGCCCGAGTCGTACTTGGTCTCGCTGCTGAAGAGCGCCTCGTCGCACACCACACAGTGGTAGGTGCCATCGGTCTTGGTGTCCCAGTACTCGCCGGTGAAGGCTCGTTCGGTTCCGGCCTGCTGGGTAACTGCATATTGTTCGGGAGTTAGGCGTTCCCGAAGTTCTGCGTCCTTCTTGGCTTCCTCTGGTGACATAGCAGTTTCCTTTCGCAGCGAGCTCATGAGCTTTTGCACGAACGATCCGGGCATGGGTTGCACCGTAGTCGCCCGATAGATTCCAACGTGTTCCTCAACCCCGAGGATTCTTCGAATGTTCCTCTTGGAGACGTGTTCATGACCACAGCAGCTGGCCACCGTTGGATCGACGCCGAATCGGGTGTTGTGCTCGATAGTTGGTATCCCGTCAACGCTGAGCCCAAGCGAGCGTGCGCAGCCGAGGCCGCTGGCCTCATTCGCGGCGAGTCCTTCGAGCTCACCATCGACCACGACGCCGACCCAGCAGACGTCTCCGACGCCTACCTGCGGTTGCACCTGCTTAGCCGTCGCGAGGTCGCACCTCACGGCATCAACCTCACTGGCGTGTTCGGGGTGCTGACCAATGTCGCATGGACATCAGCGGGCCCAGTGCTTCCCGACAAGGTCGACGCGCTGAAGGCAGCTGTCGGCGAGCACGTCGGCGTGAACGGCCTCGACAAGTTCCCGCGCATGCTCGACTACGTCGCGCCATCGGGTGTTCGTATCGCGAACGCCAACAGGGTTCGTCTGGGCGCCCACCTCGCCGAAGGCACCACCGTGATGCACGAAGGGTTTGTGAACTTCAACGCTGGCACGCTTGGGTCCTCGATGGTCGAAGGCCGAATCTCGGCGGGCGTGCTCGTAGGTGATGGTTCCGACGTCGGAGGCGGAGCGTCCATCATGGGCACCTTGTCCGGTGGAGGCCAGGAAGTCATCTCACTCGGCGAACGCTGCCTCCTCGGCGCCAACTCGGGCCTTGGCATCTCGCTCGGCAACGACTGCATCGTCGAAGCAGGGCTCTACCTCACGGCTGGCACGAAGGTCACCTTGCCCGATGGCGAGGTCAAGGCCGGCCGTGACCTGTCGGGCATCAATGGACTGCTGTTTCGCCGGAACTCACTCTCTGGTGCGGTCGAGGCCGTACCGAACGGTGCGAACTGGACGGGCCTCAACGACGCTCTGCACGCCAACTAGCGGTACCAATTCAACGCGGCGCGACAGGTAGGTCGCCACTCGTTCGATGAACCCTGCATTGGTGTGGTGTGAATAGTCTGCAGCGGGCAGGCATGGCACCCAGGAGGATCCCATGCAGCAGAGTTTTTCACGAGTGCCCGTCCGGCGTGCGCGCACCCACGTAGTAACGGGCGGAACGGGTTTCGTCGGCTCGGCCCTCATCCTCGAGCTCCTCGCTCGAACCGAGGGAACGGTCGTTGCGATAGCACGGCCGAAAGCCGATCACAGCCCAAAGGAGCGAGTTGAACAGACCCTCGCGGAGCTCATCGAGGGCTACGGACTGCCAAGTCATCTGCACGAGGCGGTAACGACCCGAGTCATCGTCATCCCCGGCGACATCGAACAGGTCAGCTGCGGTGTAACAGCAGCGAGCATGCCCCTATTGCGAGGCGCGGAGTTCTGGCACTGCGCCGCATCGCTGCAGTACATGGACCGACACCGCGAGCAGATCGAGCGTACGAACGTGCTCGGTACGACACATGTTGTTCAGCTGGCCCGACGGTCGCAAAGCCCGATGTTCAACATGGTGAGCACCGCCTATGTGGCTGGGTCCCGTCGAGGTGACATCCCAGCTGAGCAGCCCGACATCGAGCTGGTTAACAACTGCTACGAGCGCTCCAAGATCATGGCCGAGGAGGTGGTGTTGACCAGCGGGCTCAATGCCCGAATCCTTCGCCCGAGCATCGTCATCGGGCACTCGAGAACGCATCATTCGACAAGCACCGACGGCCTCTACGGTTTCATCCGGAACCTGACGAAGTTCCGCAACGCCCTCGAGCGCACGCAGGTTGGCTTGGCTAGCACCCTCGATGTATCGATCGAAGTGCACACCGAAGGCCGTGTCGACCTTGTCCCAATCGACTCGGTTGTCGAGGATGCGGTTGGCCTGAGCAACGCAGGTGCGGCACCTGGGTACTACCACCTCACCAACTCGACCCCACCGTTCGTCAAGGACGCCGTCATCGGTTGCTTCGAGCTCTCGGGTTTAGCGGCCCCTCACCTCGTGAGTAATCGAGACACCATGAGCGAAGTCGACCTGAAGTTGCAGCAACGGATCGACTTCTACAGTTCCTACCTGATCAACCCGAAGCGCTTTGATCGCTCATCGGTCGAAGCGGTCCTCGGCGAGAGCGCTCGGTCGGGTACCGACCTTGAGGGCGAAGCATTTCTGGAGTACTGCACGTGGTTCCTCGACAAGTTGGAAGGTGGGTCTCGGAAACTCGCGGCCGTCCGATGAGTAACCGCCCTGTCATCGTCGTTGGAACTGGTCGATGTGGCAGCACCCTGCTGTCGCAGATGGTCCGGCAGCACCCAGACCTGCTCAGCGTGTCAGAGGTCTTCTCGTTCACTACAGACTTGGGAACCAGAATCGAGCGAGCGTTTCCCGTGGGAGCGCTGTCTGGGGCGGAATTCTGGAACGTCTTGTCGAGCCCGCAACCTCGACAATCGCTGTTGCTGACCCACGGGCTCCAGATGCCAGAGGTGATCTACCCGTGGGAACGCGGACGGTTCGAGCCGGGTGGTTTGCCGCCAATCATGCAGGGCATGGTTCCCCACCTCGACGGGCTCGACCCCGATGTGCTCTTCGACGAGCTCGCAGCGGAGGTATGCCGGTGGGACGCCGCGCCCGTTGACGTTCACTACCGCCGATTCTTCAGCGATCTGGCTGCTCGATTCGGAAAGCGGCAGTGGGTCGAGCGGTCAGGCGGGTCGCTTCGTGTTGTTGAGCGGCTTGTCGAGGCCTTCCCAGAGGCTGCCGTGGTGCACATCGTTCGTGACGGGCGGGATACCGCACTGTCGATGAGCCAGCACATTGGTTTCAGGATGGCAATCCTGTGCGGATTTCAGATCGAACAGCTCGGCGTCGACCCGTTCGAGTCGAGTGAGCGAACCGATGAGGCCGACCTATCCGACGAACTGGCCGATACCCTGCCCGAGAATTTCACTGCGGAGGCCTTTGAGCGCTTTGATCTGCCGCCGTCGCTCTGCGGCCACTATTGGGCGGGGGAGATCGTGTCGGGCCTGACCGCGCTCGAGAAGGTGCCCCCAGAGTCGTTGCTGACGCTGCGCTATGAAGATCTCGTATGTGCACCCGTCGATACGGTGGCCAGGCTCGGGTCGTTCATCGGAGCTGAGGTTCGTTCCGACTGGCTGGCGGAGTCGGCCGCATTGGTGCGCAACGAGCGGCCCCGTTGGCCCAAGCTCGGCATTAGCCAGCAGGAAGAACTTGCCAGGGCGTGCCAACCGGGTTTCGATGCGCTTCGAGAGGTCGGACTTCGCTGGAGCAACCATCCATGATGACGCTGGCGCTTCAGGTGCTGGTTGTGGTGATGATGATCGCCATCGGTTTAGAACTTCGCCTCTCCGAGCTCACGGGTGGGTTACGTCGCACGCGATGGCTCTCCGCCGCTGTCGTGCTCAATGTTGTGATCGTTCCAATCGTGGTCTGGCTCGTCGCCGAACAAGCGAGTCTGTCGAAGGGCATGATCGCCGGCCTGGTCCTGCTCGCAGCTGCACCCGCCGGCCCGATTGGGCCGATGCTCGCCCGTCTGTCGCACTCCGACATCGGGTTCGCGACTGCGCTGATGGTGCTGCTCGGCGTAGTAGGGCTGCTTTCCACACCGGTCACCGTTGCATTCCTCGTCGAGGTCGATGCCGAGTCGACGACCGCGTTGGCCGTTCCGATGTTCACCGCGCTGTTGGTGTCGCAGATCCTGCCGCTCTTTGCGGCAATGTATGCGGGTCACCGATTTCCCAGCGTGGCCGCACGCATAGTCAAGCCGCTCGGGCTTCTGGCGAATGTGCTGTTGGTCGGCATTGTCGTGGCCTTGGTGATCGTGAGAGGGGAGTTGCTCACCGAGACACCGCTATCGGTACACGCAGCACTGATCGCGGCGCTTTTTGCGCTACTCGCGCCAGTTCTCGTCCTCGCCCAACCAGCCAGCATGATGCGGGCGCTGCTCACAGTCACGGCGGTCCGAAACATGTCGGTGGCGCTCTTCTTGGCGTCGAGGTTCTTTGACGACGGTCAGGTCGAAGCTGCCATCTTGATCTGGTCGTTCTGGATGCTGGTTGTCCCAGCGTTTGTGGGCGCCATTGCCGGTCGCTTTAGAACGGTGACGGTACCTCTAGCGGATGGCTTCGCCCGTGCTGAGGTCGAAGAAGTGGAAGCGACCTGAATCGATTACGAGATCGATGTCGCTACCGTTCTTGACCTCCGAGCGCGGGCTCACACGAGCGACGAACGTTGCGGTCTCGTCGTCGTTGCT
>CALHTB010000004.1 GCA_938038785.1 uncultured Acidimicrobiales bacterium | reverse complement strand
CGTCCCAGAACTGTGCGTGCGGTTCTCGCTGCGCCTCGACGGCAGCGGTCTTCGCCGAGAGCTGCGACACAACGCGAGTGAGGGCACCTGTCACTCGGCGCGGCATCGGGGCGAACTCCACTCGACAGTCTTACCTCATCCAGGGCCGAACCAACGCCACCAACTACCGTGGCGACCATGCGATCGCGATCGATGTTGTTCGGACCAGCAAGCAGGACAGACTTTGTAGCGAAGTTCGTCGCTGCGGGAGCTGACATTGGCGTGCTCGATCTGGAGGACGCCACGCCAGAGTCAGGCAAGGCAGAGGCTCGATCGGCGATCGCCGATGCCCGACCTGGAAGCACCGATCTCGAGTCGATGAGGTTGCTTGTGCGCACGAACGCGCTCGGCACACGTCACTTCGCCGACGACGTTCGGGCAGCATCGGATGCGGGCGCCCATGGCATTGTTGTCCCCAAGTTGGAGACCCACCGAGAAGTACAAGATGTGCGGCGAGAGATGGAGAAATCCGGTCTCGAGGACGCAGTGATGTGCGCCGGGATCGAATCAGTTGCCGGTGTGTACCAAGCGTTCGGAGTCATTGGCGCTGGCGTGGACCTTGCGTACTTCGGCGCTGAAGACTTCATCACCGACATCGGTGGCATGCGGACCGAGTCCAACACCGAAGTGCTCTACGCCCGGTCTCAGGTGTCGATGGCAGCCCGTCTCGCCGGTGTTCCCGCCCTCGATCAGGTGGTTGTGGACTACGAAAACGCAGAACGCTTCACGCGAGAAGCGCTCGTCGCCCGATCTCTTGGGTTCCAGGGAAAGCTCTGTGTTCATCCGTCTCAGGTGGCGCTTGCAAACGACGCGTTCACACCCTCCGATGATGAGCTTGCGTGGGCCCGAGGTGTGGTCGCAGCAGCCGCTGAGGCCGAGCAAGATGGCCGTGGGGTCGTTTCTTTCGAGGGAACGATGGTCGACGCTCCGATCGTGAACCGGGCCCGGCAGCTGATTTCACGCTTCGACAGCTAGAGAATTCAGCTATTTTTGGCAGCAAATAGTCCGTCTGGCCTGCCAGAAAATTCCCAAAAACGCCGATCTATTCCGTATGGAGACTTCGTCGGGAATCGCAGCGGTTAGCGCCGATGCCAATGACGCGTCCCCAGATGAAGGCTCAGCGGGTGAGCAACTCGTCAACAAGCTGTCCCGTGCGGTGCTCCTGGCCATAGGGCTCGCTGTTGTTCTCGCTGCCATTGCCGGTGCCGGTGTTGGAGACGCAAACGCTGCGGGAGCTGACCCTGAAGGTGCACGACTCGGAGGCGACTTCGCGGCCTTTTATGCCGCTGGATCGATTGTGCAGTCGGGCGACATCGAGTCTCTCTACGACCCTGTCCGTCAAGAAGCCGCACAACAAGATCTCGGACTTGATGGCTACCTCGCCTTTGCCTACCCACCGCACGTGGCGATGGCGTATGCACCGCTTGCCTTGCTCGGCTTCCAGGCGGCGTACCTTGTGCATACGATTCTCATGGCCGCTGCCTTTGTGTTGGCCGTCTACCTCCTGATTCCGATGGTGCCGCTAGTCGCTCGGTGGCGGTGGCCGCTCCTCGCCGCCAGCTTCACGTTCCTTCCGCTTATCACCGCAGTAGGCGGAGGACAGAACGCTGCGCTTTCCGTCCTTCTCCTCACCGCGATTTGGCGCTTCCTGCATGACGACCGTGAGGTAGTCGCCGGTGTCGCCATCGGGCTACTCATCTTTCGTCCGCAGTACGCCATCCCGATGCTGGGGTTGGTGCTTTTGTCGAAGCATTGGCGGGCGGTCGTTTCGGCTGTGGCGACGATCGCGATCACCTGGGCGGCCACTGCGGTGTTCCGTGGGATGGGCTGGCTGACCTCCTGGTGGGTGCAAGTCGGTCCATTTGTTGATCGCGATGCTGAAGTCAACGCTGCGAACTCGATCTCGACGCTCGGGTTCTTGCAGGCTGTGTGGTCGGCTGACTCGACTCTCGCTCGTGTCGCGGGCGTATCGCTGGCGGCTGCGGCCGTCATGGCCCTTATGTACCTCTGGTCGCAGCCCGAGCGTTTTACGCTTGCTCAGCGCATGGGTGCTGCTGCCATTGGTCTCATCCTCATCAGCCCACACACGATGTTCTACGACGCAAGCCTCTTGCTCATCGCAGGCGCCGCACTCCTCGCCGAATCAACACTGGTTCCGGCGCGGTTGTTTGCAGCGATCTGGTCGGGCGCACTTACCCACCTGTTTGCCGATTGGTTCGGCGCAACCCCGCTCGCCGTTTTGGTGATGGGCGCCTTCGCCGTATGGCTCTGGCACGTCAGTTCGTCATCGGACGCTTCGTTGACACGACCTATCGAGGAGCTCGCCTGATGCGCGATCTTTCAATCATCATCCCCGCCTACAACGAAGCCGAACGGATAGGCGAAACTCTGGATTCGATCGCCGAGTACCTCGCTGAACGCGACCTCAATGACGAGGTCATCGTGGTTGATGACGGTTCGGAGGACGACACGATCATCGTGGCGTCGAGTTACTCCCACAAGTTTCGTCGATTGATCGTTCTCCAATCCGAACGCAATCTCGGCAAGGGTCACGCGGTCCGCAAAGGCATGCTGACCGGCACCGGTCGCCATCGATTGTTCCTCGATGCGGACAACTCGACGAATGTACGTGAGTTTGACCGTTTGATGGCCGCAGCCGCTGAGGAGCCAATCGAACCGGCGGTGGTTATCGGGTCGGTTGCAATCGACGGTTCGAACGTCGAAATTCAACAGCCGGGTATGCGCTCGATGCTGGGGCGCATGGCCAACAAGTTCATCCAGCATCTGCTTCTGCCAGGTATCCACGACACGCAGCGAGGCTTCAAGATCTTCAGCGGCGAAGCCAGCGACGCTGTCTTTCGCCGTTGCACAAGCAACGGCTGGGCCTTTGACGTTGAGGCGCTTGCCCTTGCTCAAGGCCTCGGGTATCACGTTCTTGAAGTTCCAATTACGTGGGAACACCGCGACGACTCACGGGTGCGGCCAGGTGCGTACTTCACTGCACTGTTGGACGTCGTGAGGATCAAAGTGCGGGTCGATCGTCAACTAGCCTCTGAAGATGTCTACGCCGGAGGCTGACCCTCGGTCGGTCACGATCGATGATCTCATCAGCGCACGCGACCGGATCGCCGATGTCGTTGAACATACGCCATGTACACATTCCCGGACGCTCTCGGCGATCGTCGGCGCTGAGGTACATCTGAAGTTCGAGAACCTCCAGTACACAGGCTCGTTTAAGGACCGTGGCGCGCGGAATCGTCTACTCGATGTTGAGCCTGGTGGTGGTGTCATTGCGATGTCGGCGGGTAACCATGCCCAGGGTGTGGCGTACCACGGCTCGCTCCTGGGGCTCGAGACCACGATCGTCATGCCCGAGAACACGCCGTTTGTGAAGGTTGCTCGAACCCAAGGCCTCGGGGCCAATGTCGAGCTTGTCGGCGCTGACGTGATGGAGTCGGAAGCCCGAGCCCGCGAGCTTGCCGACGAGCGGAACCTCGAGTTCATCCACCCCTTCGATGACGCGAAGGTGATCGCTGGTCAGGGGACGATTGGTCTCGAGCTGCTCGAATCGGTTCCGGATCTGGACGTGATCGTCGCGGCGGTAGGCGGGGGAGGTTTGGCTGCGGGCCTAGCGGTTGCAGCCGCGGCGCATTCGACGCCGGTTGAAGTGGTTGGGGTGCAGACGGAACGATTCCCGTCGATGGCCGACCGTCTCGAATCGCGTCCATCAACTGCTGTTGGTGGTTCGACCATTGCCGATGGCATCGCGGTGACAACACCGGGCGAGTTGACGTCGGCAATCCTCGGTGAACACGACGTAGAGGTGCTCGTCGTAAGTGAAGCGGCGATCGAAGAATCGATCGCGCTGTTGCTCGAGATCGAGAAGACCGTTGTCGAGGGCGCTGGCGCTGCCGCGTTGGCGGCGCTTATCGAATACCCCGATGTGTTTGCTGGCAAGAAGGTGGGTTTGGTCCTTTGTGGCGGCAATATCGACCCGCGCACGCTTGCGGTCGTGACTCTTCGAGGCCTGGCAAACCAAGGACGCCTGAATCGCATCCGAGTCGAGCTCGACGACCGGCCGGGACGGCTAACGCTCGTGTCCAAGATCATCTCGGACGCCGCGGCAAACGTCGTCCAAGTAGACCACGACGGCCTCGGATCTACCGGTGCCAGAAGCACCGTCCTCGAGCTACGTATCGACACCCTCGACGAAGCCCACGCCGAACAAGTCCTAGAAGCCCTCAAAGCCGAAGGCCTAAGAGCCGAGTTGCTCCCCTGGTAGTTTGTCGTGTTTGGTGAAATTTGATTGCTGGTGGGCGGTATTGGCCCACCATTCATCACAGATCGGTGATTACGGCAGTCTGCCGACGTAGGCCAGAGCTCGGCGGACGAGCTTTTCGTGTCCTGGGCTTAGCTCGGCGGCCACGGTTGGGCTGGTGACTTCATCGGGGCGTAGCCAGACAAGGTCGAGGGCGTCTTGGGATGGTTCGCAGTCGCCGTCGACGGGTACGACGTAGGCAAGGCTGACCGCGTGCTGACGTGGGTCGTAGAAGCCCGTGATGTCGGGGTTCGGGAAGTACTCGACAACGGTGAACGGCTGGGGTGATGCCGGGATTTGGGGGAGGGCGAGCGGCCCAAGGTCCTTTTCGAGGTGTCGTAGCAGTGCGTCGCGAACGCGCTCGCCGTAGAGGATTCGACCGGAGACAACTTCGCGGTTCACCGCCCCGTCGGCGCCGAGCCGCAACAGAAGGCCGATGTGGGTGACGATCCCGAGGTCGTCGGTGAGCACCGGTATTGCGTTGATGTAGACGACTGGCATCTTGCCGCGCATCGTGACGATGTCTTCGTCCGATAGCCAACTGCCTTGGGTGTCGGTTGTGTCGCTCACATTCCCATCCTTTTGGCCAGCTGCGTAGCCCTTCATGAATGTAGACGGCAGCTTCCCATTGTCGGGGTTTCCCGGTAAGAGGTTTTTGCTGCGAAGCTCGATGAGCGAGACTAGGGAATGCAACGCAACCACGATTCGGCGTCAGTGCGCGTCGAATTCGAGTCGACGGGTCCGGGTTCGGACCTCGATATTCCTGACGTTGTTCGCGAATCCGGCGGGCCGGGTTCGGGTGGTCCGCAGAGTCCGATTGCGGCGCTTGTGGGCGCAGGGCTCTTGGCGCTTGTTGTAATCGCAGCGTTGTTTGTGTTGCGTCCGGCGTCCGATGAAGCCGCTGACGGTTCCCAACGCGGCACGACCACCACGATTGCCGAGACGGCCACGACGACCAGCACGACGGCCTCGTCGACGACGACCACCGAGTTGGAAGCCGGTGGCCGGCCGGTCATACCCGAAGGCGGGCCGACGCAGTCAGCCGAGGTGGTTGATGTGCAAGGAATGTCGGTGTTCCCGATCGAGATCATTTCGAGCGGCGGTGGGTACGTCGCTCTTGCGGCGAGCACCGGACAGTCAGAGAACCCAGTGCTGTTTGGCTCGTCGTCGGGCAAAGATTGGGTTCGTCTGGAAGGTCGGCTCCCCTCAGAGTTGCTCGCTCAGCCGACGAACGAGCTTGACGTGCAGTACTTCTACGAAGCGTTGGGTGAGGCTGATGATGGTTTAGCCGTTTCGTTGCTCGAACGGTTTGTCGATCGGGAATCTGGCGAGACCGTACGAATTCATGTCACTCGTTTGATCACGGTTGACGGGTCGGCGTGGACCCAAGACCCAGGGTTTCAACGAATGGAAATCGAAGGTGTTGCAGCGTCGCCGAGCTTTAACGGAAGCGACCTAACCGCAGTAGCAGTGCTGCCGGCCGGCCGTGGCAACCCGCAGATCGAACGTGTCTTGTCGGACTGGGCCGTCGATCCTGAAATTGCCGATGGCTGCTTTACCTCGGCCTTCCGAAACATCGGGGTGGGCGGTGAACAGCCTGGTCTGCGTCTCCAGAGATGTGATGACCGGTCTCTCGTTGTGGTCGAACCCGACCAATTGCGCCTTCCTTTGCTTGCAAGCGAACTTCAGCAATGCTTGCTCCAACTGTCGACGAGAAGCGCGCCAACAACCGATATCTACATGCAGCGCAGGGGCGATCCGAGCATTCGGATTTTCACTGTCGGGACTTCCGCATCAACCCCAGTGCTCACCTCTGATGGCGCGCGTGCTGCAGTATTGGTGCCAGGGAGTTCGTTTGAAAACGCCCCAGGGTGCGCTGACTTTGCCCCGGCAGGAACCCGCCAGGGGGCCCATCCCGGAATCGAGGCGTTTAGCCCCAACACGACCTCGATCCGATCGTCGAGCGGGGGAGTTCTTGGTTCGACGCCGATCTATCAAGACCGGTTTCCCATCGCGGTCAACGAGGACACCGTGGTCATACCGTTTGCGGGCGAGGTGTACTCGGCGAACCTGACAACTGGGGAATGGGCATTGGAAGCCGAGGCGTTTCGGTCCATTGATTGGACCGGAGTTGCTCCGAATGGCCGCCAGATCTTCACCACCAACCGCTCGCTACTGATGCACGCCGAGGTGGGTGAGCCGTGGGAGGTGGTGGCGCTCGATCGCCCCCTTCCTGATCAGCCGCTTATCCTCCACGCTGATGATGCGCGTGTGTTCTTTGGCGATGGCGCGGCCACCGTTATGGTCGAATTCCCCGGAGGCTAAAGACCGTGCTGGACGGCGGCTAATTGTTTCGGGTTTCGAAGACCACTTTGCGGATGACGTCGATGGCGGTCATACGGCCAATTGGCCCGGTGGAATAGAGAGACTGCGAAATCTCGCCGTCGGGGTTCACTAGCCACCCCGATCCGTGCAGCACGCCGTCGCTCTCGCGATAGGGCGCACCGGTGTCGGCCGAGACGGTTGGGCCGTCGAGCTCTCCCCACATGGGGAAGCCAACGTGAAGGCCTGCGCGAAGGGTTTGAACCTTCTCGAGCGAGTCGACCGATCCGGCGACGACCTTGATGCCGAGCTTGATGAGCGGTCCGCCGCTTGTTGCGAAGTCAACCAACTGTTGACGGCAGTATGGTCACCAGTCGCCTCGGTACAGCAGCACCGCAGCCCAGGATCCAGCGACCGATGCGACCATGTCTCCGTGTTCGCCCTCATGGTTGACGCCCATGATTGCGGGGAGTTTCGTCCCGTCCTCAAGAATGTGCATGCGGCGACATTAGCCCCACCGTCCCAAGGCGGCATAGACGTCGGGCCATCTTGAGTAGGCGGCCGTCGTAGTCTGGGGTGGTGGAGAGCGACGAGACCCGGTCGGTTCGGGTGGAATTTGATGGTGAAGATTTCTCGCCGGACGCTCCCATGGTTGGCGGCACAAGCAGCGGGGCCAAACGGGCGCTACCACTTCTGATCATCGTGGCTGTTCTTGCAGCTCTGGTGTTCTTGCTTTCGTCGCTTCGCCCCGATCATGATCAAGCCGCCGAGGGGACCGATCCGGTGACGACGACGGTTGCGCCACCTACAACTAGGTTCGATTCGACGACGACCACTGTGGGAACGGTGCAAAAGTTCACGCTGATGATCCCGGCGAGCGGCCTGATCGAGGCCCAAGAGATCGCACGGTCAGGGGATCGCTTCCTTGCACTCCAGTTCGAGGAAGCAGAGAATGGCCCGCCGCGGGTACTCCAGTCTCCAGATGGGCACTCATGGAGGACGGTGGCTGCGTCGATCGACGCGCCAAGCGATCAGCTCGGTTCAGTTCTCCTTCGGGACTACGAGATGCTGGTTGCCACCGATTCGGGGTTCGCGCTTTTGATGACGACGCTGCGACTCCAAGAGCGTCAGTTCACCCCAGGCTTTGAGGTCATGCGGCTCATCTCTCCCGATGGCGCCGTGTGGACGCGGGACCCGGCATTCGAGAGCATCCAAGGCTCGATCGTCTCTGCCCCGTTTCACCATGACTCAGAATCTTTTGGGCTAGTCCAGCGGCGCCGAAGTCGACCGATTATCACACAGCTGTTAGCGCAGGCGCTCGACAGCGATCTGGCGATTCCTGACGTTTGCGGCGTTGCTCGCATGGGCCCCGACCAAATTGGCGTCCAGAACTGCGAGACCGGAGAGGTGTTGGCCATTAGCCCGGAAGGGGTCGTCGATCCGGAACGTTTTGATGACCTCACGCGGTGCATCTTCGCCCTCAACAGCGAGCTCGACGTGCCAAACACGATCGTCATCGTTCGGGAAGGGAGCGAACCATTCGTCCTCCCCGAAGTCCCACTGTCTGCAGTTCCCCCGCTCGTGGTCGACGAGACCACTCTTGTTGCCTTCGACGAGGAGCCGCAGCTGTTACCGCCAAACAACGGCTGCATCGGGTTTCTTGAACCAACGCCAGCTCAGGCTCCGTCGATGATCCGATGGAGCGCAGGTGTTAATGGACCAACGCGGTTCGAGCTGCCACCCGATATTGCTCGAGACCTGCCGAACCTGCGGGCTGACCCCCTGATCCTGAGAGACCGAGTGCTGTTCGTTCTCGACTCGGGCGTTTGGTCGATGAGCGTGGCCACCGGTGTTTGGTCGCGGCTTCTTGAATTGCCGGACAGCACCTTCGGGATAACGTCGATCGACTTCGCGTTGATACCCGACGGGACTGGACTAGTCGCTGTAACGGGCAGCCGCATAGGTGTCATCAGATTTGATGAACGGATCTGGCAGTGGGCCGAGCAAAGGATCCCATTGTCTGTCCCGCGTATTGAGTATCTCGACGAACAGAGCCTGGTCGTGTCCGGCGAACCTGGCGCCTTTGTCGTCAGCCTGCCCCTTGACGAGGCGCCCAACTAGTTCTGGCCGGCGAGCTTCCGGTTCTTGATCTTGGCCTTGACGTAGTCGCGGTTCATGAACGCGATGAAGTCGAGGCTGATCTCTTTCGGGCACGCTTCGTAGCACTCGCCATGGTTTGTGCAGGTACCGAAGTAGTCCTCCATGGTGTCGACCATGGCCTCGACTCGCTGCCACCGCTCTGACTGGCCCTGTGGAAGCAGGTTGAGGTGCTGAACCTTCGCCGAGGTGAACAACTGCGCAGCCGAGTTCGGGCATGCGGCAACGCACGCGCCGCAACCAATGCAGGCTGCCGCGTCGAACGCCATGTCCGATGCCTCTTTGGGAACCGGCGTGAGGTTGGCGTCAGGTGCAGATCCGGTGCTGACAGTGATGTAGCCGCCAGCGTGTTGGATCTTGTCCATCGCCGCCCGGCTAACGGCCAGGTCCTTGATAATCGGAAAGCTCTTCGCCCGGAAGGGCTCGATCGTGATGTGATCACCGTTGCTGAACGTACGCATGTGCAGCTGGCACGTGGCTTGTCCCTTGTTGGGGCCGTGCGCCTGACCGTTGATCATCAACGAGCAGGTGCCGCAAATGCCCTCACGGCAATCGCTCTCGAAGGTGATCGGGACCTTCTCGTCGTCGATGAGACGCTCGTTGACGACGTCGAGCATCTCGAGGAACGAGCTGTCGGTGCTGATCTCTTTCGCTTCGTAGGTTTCGAAGCGACCCTTGTCGTTCGGGCCGTTCTGGCGCCAGACGTCGAGGGTGATGTTGATGTTGTTCTCGCTCACTGAATGTCCTACTTGTAGCTGCGCTGGCTGAGCTTGACGTGCTTGAACTCGAGCTGCTCTTCGTGCTTGGTCTGGTGGGTTGACTCGTCGTGCCATTCCCAGGCCGCCGAGTGGCTGTAGTTCTCGTCGTCTCGAAGGGCTTCGCCCTCCTCGGTTTGGCTTTCCACTCGGAAGTGGCCGCCACATGACTCTTCACGCACGAGAGCGTCACGTGCCTTGAGCTTGGCGAGTTCGAAGAAGTCGGCGACGCGGCCAACCTTTTCGAGTTCGGTGTTCATCGACGTGTTGTCGCCCATGACCCGAACGTTCTTCTTGAACTCTTCCTCGAGCGAGGAGATTTCGTCGCCAGCCTTCTCGAGACCGTTCTTGTCGCGGGCCATGCCGATGCGATCCCACACGATCTTGCCGAGCTCACGGTGATAGTGCTCGGGTGACTTGGTGCCGTTGACCGCCAACCACTTGTTGGTCTGGTCGGTAATCTCTGCTTCGGCAGCCTTGAAGACCGGGTCGTCGGTAGGCACTGGGCTGTCGCCGAGCTTGTCAGCGAGGTAGTCGCCAATGGTGTACGGCAAGACGAAGTAGCCGTCGGCCAAGCCCTGCATTAGCGCAGAGGCACCGAGGCGGTTCGCACCGTGGTCCGAGAAGTTCGCTTCGCCGATGGCGTAGGTGCCGGGCACGGTGGTCATCAGGTGGTAGTCAACCCACAGGCCACCCATCGTGTAGTGGGTAGCGGGGTAGATGCGCATCGGGCGGCTGTAGGGGTCTTCGCCGGTGATGTTCGCGTACATGTCGAACAAGTTGCCGTACTTGGCTTTGATCGTCTCGGCGCCGTCGCGGGCGATGGCGTCGGCGAAGTCGAGGAACACACCGTTCTTGAGCGGACCCACACCGCGGCCTTCGTCGACGACGGTCTTCGCGTTACGTGACGCAACATCTCGGGGCACGAGGTTTCCGAACGACGGGTACTTGCGCTCGAGGTAGTAATCGCGCTCGCTTTCGGGGATGTCGGCGGCGAGTCGGGCGTCGTCGAATTCCTTCGGCACCCAAATGCGGCCGTCATTACGAAGCGACTCGGACATGAGCGTGAGCTTCGACTGGTGGTCGTCCGATGCTGGGATGCAGGTCGGGTGGATCTGGGTATAGCAGGGGTTCGCAAAGAAGGCGCCCTTGCGATGTGCACGCCACGCCGCGGTCACGTTGCACATCATGGCGTTCGTGGAGAGGTAGTAGACGTTGCCGTAACCGCCGGTGGCCAGCACGACCGCGTGCGCCGAGTGTGATTCGACCTCGCCGGTCAGCAGGTCACGGGTGACGATGCCGGCGGTCTCGCCATCCTTAACGACCAGATCGAGCATCTCTTTGCGGTTATGCATCTCGACGCCGCCAGATTCGATTTGGCGGTTAAGGGATGAATATGCGCCGAGCAGGAGTTGCTGTCCGGTCTGGCCTCGGGCATAGAACGTGCGAGAAACCTGGGCTCCACCGAACGACCGGTTGTCGAGCAAGCCGCCGTAGTCACGTGCGAACGGCACGCCCTGGGCAGTTGCCTGGTCGATGATGTTGACCGAGACCTCGGCGAGGCGATGCACGTTGGCTTCGCGGCTTCGGTAGTCGCCACCCTTGACCGTGTCGTAGAAGAGGCGGTGCACCGAGTCGCCGTCGTTCTGGTAATTCTTCGCGGCGTTGATGCCGCCCTGGGCCGCAATCGAGTGAGCTCGCCGCGGGCTGTCGTGGAAGGTGAAGGCCTTGACCTTGTAGCCGAGCTCGGCGAGCGTCGCTGCAGCAGATGAACCCGCAAGCCCGGTGCCCACAACGATGACGGTGAACTTGCGCTTGTTGTTGGGGTTCACCAACTTCATCGAAAATTTGTGGTTCTCCCACATATTCGCAATGTCGTCGGTATCCGGGACCTTGGAATCGAGCCGCGGGCTCGTCACCTTGGTTGATGGCTCCATGGTCGCAGTCATGTTATTCGCCTCCGTGAGAGAGAAGTTCCTCGAAGCACTCGGTGTTTAGGGCTTCCTCGGTGAACTGGGCACACTCGTTTTTGTCGTTGTCGATCACACCCACCTGGGCGAGAATCGGGAACGTTAGGTTCCCCAACAGAATGACAGCTGCGAGGCCAGCAGCCAGGCCCTTACGGGCGCTGTTGTATTTCGGGTTATTGAGGCCAAGGCTCTGAAACAGTGACCAAGTGCCGTGGAAGATGTGAATCGCAAGGGCGATATTCGCCACGATGTAAATAATGGCGACCGGCAAATTGCCCAGGCTGTTCGACAGGTTGTTGTACGGATCGCCCTTGATGTAATCGGTGTGCGGCAGCAGGCCCCATGTCAGATCGGCGAGGTGGAAGATCAGGTAGAGAAGGATGATCGGGCCGGTCCAGCGCATGGTGCGGCTGGCATAGTTAGCAGCCACATAGTCACGGCCACCGGGGTAGCTCTTCTGCCCGTCCATAAAGTTCGCCCCATCGGACGCTTTCCGACTGATCTCCTTAGTGGTGTAGGCCGCAGCGATGTGCAGGCCGAACATGGCGATCAGGCCGAGGCGAAGAACCCACAGCAACCACAGGCGCGGAATGATGCCGCCGCCAAGCCCGCGAAGGGCCTCCGCGTACTCGTGAAGCTCGGCTGGACCCTCGAGAACATGGAAGTTGCCGATCATGTGCGCAATGACAAAGCCGAGCAGGCCAATGCCGGTGAGCGCCATGACCCACTTGCGTCCAATGGCCGACTGCCAAACGTTGAGCGGGAAGGGCAGCGCCTTCTTGCGTTTGCGGATTGGCTGCGGGTTACGCAAGTCCGAAAGTGTCTGTGCCATCAAAGGCTCCTAAAGACCGAGTGATCGTGACCACAACCTAGTGAAGGAGCTGGAAATGCGACCACTCATTTCCCGCGTCCAAAGACTACCCCTACAGTCGGTCAACTCTTCGGGTTACCGAAGGGTTGGTGAACTGTGGCGCGTGTCACTGCTTCCGGCTTGCGGACTCAATGAGTGGCTCAGGAATGACGAGACTTCTTACTCGTCGGCCCCACGAAGGCGCTCGGCGGTGGCAGCAAAGAGCTCGGCGAGATCGCGGCGATCAACCGAATCGGAACGCAGCGTTGCGAACTCTCGTTCCACATCAGCTGCGGCTGCAACTCGCTCTGCAGCAATGGCTGTTCTGATGTTGGACTCGGTGATGTCGATTTTGTGATTGATTGCCGATTCACCTTCGACACGCACCTCGGACTCCGAGTCGAGCCGTTCACCCAGGTTCTTCATGGCCTTGGCTCGGTTGGTTTCCTCGGTGCTCACTCGTTTTTCGAGTGCCTGGAACGATGACTGCAGTTCGCCGCGCAGGTCGGCAATGGCTCCGAGCAGCGCCTGTTCGAGCGTTGCGAGGCGCTCGTCGACACGTCGAGCATGGTCCCCGAAGAGGATCCCTTGAATTCGGCCCAGGTCGCCGTCGGCAAACACGGTTGCCTCGGTGCTTTCGGTCGCTGCTTGTGTTGTGTCGTCCATGGTTGTTCCCCCAACCGGTGTTCTCTTAGCCATATCGACGTTAGTCGGTCGCTATTGAAATTCGGGACCTTCTTTTTCGCATTGTCCCCAATTACGGTGCACTCTGCCCCATCTTTCGTTGTTCCGGACCGACCAAATGTATGGTTCGGACTATGGCCAGGCGGGTTCTGACCCAACACTTTTGAGACCGAACATGACCAGCGCAGATCCGCTTCGACAGATGGTGACTCTCACAGCAGCGGCCCTTGGCGTGCCCGATGTTCAGCTCACGGTGCGCGGCGTGGCAGCCATCGATCTGTGTTCGGACCGAATGGTCACCACCTCTCAGCATTGGGCGATGCGATCTGGCTATGGGAACTGTGACTCAACGCCGGAGGCCAGCGACGACGCCTGGACCGACGTTGAGGAGTGGGTTCGCTCGGTGGCGGTTGTGCCGCTGACTGGTTCCTCGGGCGAAGAAGGGTTCCTCGTGGCCGGCTCGGAGAAGCTCGATCGCTTCGACGACACCACGCTCGAGGTGTTGAATCGTGTCGCGGCTTTAGCCGAGGTGCATCTTGATCGCACCGCCGAGCAGGTCCGGATGGATCGTCTTGGTGAGGTATTGCGCTCGAACCAAGAAGAACTTCGTGAGGCCAAAGACCGCCTGAGTATTTCGAACGAGGAACTCGAGCAGTTTGCGTATATCGCTGCTCATGAATTGGTCGCACCGTTACGGGCGGTTGCCCTCTACGCAGAGGTGCTCGAGCCGTTGGTCACCGCCGACGAGGTCGATCACGGCCAGGTGAGCCGAGTCATTGAGTCCATCCAGACCGGCGTGGCCGATATGGACCAGCAGGTCAAGCAGCTGCTGCAGTTGTCGAACGTCCAGGGCGATCTCTCTGAAGTCAGTTCCCTCCCACTCGGAGATGTCGTCGACAAAGCGCTGAGCACGTTGGCTGTGCCACTCGACGAGGCCGGTGCAGTTGTCGAGGTGCGCGAATTGCCAATGGTGCGGGCTCGTTCGGTTCCGCTTCAAAGCGTCTTTGCCAATTTGTTCTCGAATGCACTTCGGTACCGGCACCCAGCTCGGGCCCTCAGGATTGAAGTCTCAGCTCAAGAGCGTCATGGCAATGCAATCGTGTCCATTGCCGACAACGGTGTTGGGATCGATCCCGAGTCGCACGATCGGATCTTCCAGATGTTCGAACGGGGCTCGACCGAAACAGCAGGTTCGGGAATTGGGCTTGCGCTCAGTCGACGAATCGTTGAGGCGGTCGGTGGCAACATCTCACTGCAGTCATCGTCATCTGATGGGGCTGTTTTCCAAGTGTCGCTACCTCTCGGAGCTTCCTAGCCATATCGACGGCTTTCAGTCGATGGCCTGTGCCGCGATCGACACGAAGAGGTCCTCGACCCCATCTCCGGTTTTCGCTGAGGTAAGCGTGATGGGCTGCTCGGCCCGGGAAGCCCACGCATCGACGTCCAAGGCAATGTCGAGCTCGACCGCCAGGTCGGACTTGTTTGCGACGACATACAGCTTTGCGTCCGGTGATTGCTCTAGCACTCGTTGCCCAAGCGTCAGTGACATTTCGATCGTCTCGGGGCGCATCGAGTCGAAGACCAAGATCGCGGCGTGGGCACCCTGCAGATAACTCGGGGTAACGATCAGCCCGTCGGTTTCGCCGTGGATATCCCACAGCAACAGGTTGACTTTCTTGCCGTCGATTTCGACGTTCTTGCGTTCTACCTTGGCGCCGAGTGTCGAGGTGTAGGAGTCCTCAAACACCGAGTGCACGAACCGGCGAACCAAGCTCGTTTTCCCAACAGAGGGAGCACCGAGCATGACTACCTTGAATCGGTACAGCGACATGGTGCTGAGGGTTGCGGGGCTCATCGGGAAATGGCCCAGACGATCAACGCAATGATGATCGCAACCACAACCAGTGTTGCGATGATCGGCAGAAACGCTTCGAGCTTGGACACGTTGGTTCTGGACTCGGTGCTGCCATGGAAGTTCGAAAGGCGTTCGCTCGCTGGTGCGAAAGGTTCGATTTCGCCGTTAAACGAATTCAACTCGGTCGAATAGTCGCGATGGATCTCTTCGAGGGTGAACGCAGCTTCATTGCGGAACTGTTCGTCAGGAACTCCGGTAACCACGGCGGCGAGCACTGCTTTGGGCCCCCACTCGACGAGCACCGAGATATCGCCGACACGGAGATCCCGAAGTCCATCGTGGTCGTCGGCATCGAACGCTTCCTGAACGAAGCGACGAATTGCGTCCATCATTCCGGATACGACGTCGGCGTCCTCGAGAGAACGCTCGTCGAGGGCGCTGGCGGCGAGGACGAGGCCAGTCTGGCGTTCGATCAGCAGCAGCTGTTCGGCGCGAAAGGTGCGGCCCTCCTTCAAGCTCTCCGGCGTCAACATGTTTGCCACCATCTTGCGAACAGCGGGGCCGAGTACGGGGTAGAGCGCTTCGGCGAGGATGGACGAGTCGTCGCGCGCCGAAGCACCGATGGCATGTTCTACACCAGGT
The DNA here is from genome assembly GCA_938038785.1 of uncultured Acidimicrobiales bacterium. Lineage (GTDB taxonomy): Bacteria > Actinomycetota > Acidimicrobiia > Acidimicrobiales > SHLQ01 > SHLQ01. The sequence goes on along the minus strand of CALHTB010000004.1, from coordinate 25,737 downwards.
TTGATCGCAGATCCGACCTCGATGACGGGTTGCTCTTCGATTGCATCGGTCAGGACCTCGCCAACGAACGTTCGGCGCTGTGCGAGCGCGGCTTCCAACGAGTCGATGCGAGACCGGAGCTCGCTGAGCTTGGCCTCGTGGTTTGCTCGGAGGGAGGCGACCTCGCGCATGTGGTCTCCAACGAGGACATCACGAAGTTGATCGAGTTCGGCTTGTCCGTTGCTCATCGATTCCCCCGAGGCCGTCTGGCTTAGAGACTAGAGGGTGCGTTACTGGGGTGGGACCACCAGGCCAAGACGAATCGCTGTTGCAATCGCCTCGCCCTGCGAAGCAACGTTGAGCTTCTTGTGCATGCTCTTGATACGAGCGCGCACCGTGTGGAGGCTCAGGTGCATGAAGTTTGCGATCTCGGTTGGGGTCTGGCCGTTTGCGAGCATCTCAAGAACCTCAAGTTCGCCGGCCGACAGCGACTGGGTTCCGCCTTCGGAATCGTCGGGTTCGAGCGGCAGGCCGCCGCTGACCTGGCGCATCGCGTTGACGATGCTGGTCATTGGGGTGTTCTTCGAAATGGCGTGCAGGCTGTCGATCTCTTCTGCCTCTCGGATGACCTGCGGTGCCATAAATCCGGTGAGCACAAGAATCGGCGCCGAGAAACCATCTTCGCGTAGTGAGGTGGCCAGGGTGGTACCTGTGGCTCCACCGGGGAGGCGGTAGTCGGTGACGACCAAGTCAGGCTTCATCCGCTTGCAGACTTCGATCCCGGAGTCGGCGTCGGTGGCTCGACCGACCAGTTCGAGGTCGGGCGTGAGAGAAATGGCGAGTCCAAACGCGTCGACGTAAGAAGTCTGGTCGTCTATGACGACCACTCGGATGACGTCTTCCATTCCCCAGAACCTAGGTGACATCGAAGGTCTCTGCCGCATGTTTTTCGAAATTCTGATGCACGCACTAGTTTTGGGGTAGGCGAGGCCCCCGTGCGGCGGGCCTATTGCTAAAGTCCCAGGCCATGGTCGGGCATCTCGTGCGGGCGGTAGTTCCAACGATTCTTGGGTTAGGTCTCGTCTACTTCGCATGTGACAAATGGTTCGAACACGCCAACACCAAGCGCAACTTCACGCTCCTAGCGGTCGGCACCTTGGCCCTTGTCGCCATTCAGTCGCGGCTGGCCAACATCACTACCGTGCGCTGCCCGTACGACAAGAGTCAGTGGTGCGAGTTCAACGATTCGGTACCTTGGATGGTCACCACGGTTGCCGTGTTTGTGATCCTGAGTCTTATTCGCTCGTGGACCCTTTACGAGAACCGCTGACTCAACTTGCCGTGAATGTGTAGTCGTTGGTCGAAAGCTGGGCGCGGGTCTTCGCGTCGAGAACCTCGAGAGCTACGTGCATCTCGGCGCCGATTCGTCCGCCGCGAATCGCCACATCATCGATGAACTCGACAGCATCGGAGGTCACCTGGCCCGCCCAGGTCTTCGTGGCAACACCGCGATGGTCGGTGATCGTGGCCCGGATCTCGACATCGACGTCATCGCTGAGGTCGTTGCACAGGTGCAGACTGAGCCGGGCGGTGGTTCGGGCGGGCAGCGTGCTGGTGGATGGATAGAGAACCGGAAGCAGAGGCTGCAATGCGCGCCGGGTTGTGTGAAGAGCTGGGCGCTCGGTTCCGTCGTGATCGATGAGGCAGCGGGTTAGGCCGGGGCCGGCGCTTCGCCACGAGCCGGCAAAGAAGCCGCCGTTCGGTTGGTACTTCAGGACCCGGAGCGCTTCGATTGTGGTTTTCAGCACGTCGGCTTGGTGGGCGCGCATTGCGTTTGTCCAGGATGCAATGTCGGGGTAGGTGGTGGGCGGAATAACGGCGCGCAGCGCGTCACCTTCACCTCCGCGGGTGGTAAGCGCCTCGTCCAGATCGATGGGTAGAGACTCGGGCAACGCCTGAGCACCCATGTCCGACACAAAGCGGACCATGCGGGGCAGGGTGGCTGCGTATTCGGCAATGTCTGCGGCCTCGCCATCGAACCATCCGAAGTACAGGCCGACATCGCTGCCCGAAAGTTTGGGCACGTGAGGAGCCACATCGGAATGGGCTACGACCGGACGCGACGGATCGTCTCTGGTGAAGGCCCGGCGGATGGCCCGGTCGAGAACGGTGCGGTTCCAGCTTGGAATTTGTTGCTGGCGAAGATCGGGCGCAGCCGTGGTGCGGGGTTCGCTGGTGTGGGGCCGGTTGTGTCCGCCCCAGACGAGAATCGATGGGTGATGTGACAACAGATCGATCATGTCTCGGGTTTGTTGCTCGGCGGTGCCGGTAACCGAACGGACATAGGACCCGACGAGCGGGAGGTCCTGCCACACGAGTAATCCGAGCTCGTCGCATGCGTCGATGAACTCGTGGCGAGTGACGTGGCCCTTGATACGGACAGCGTTGAATCCGGCGTCGCGGATGGAGCGGGCCTCGGCGTGGACGTCTTCGATCGGCATTGTTGCCATGTCGCGGCGAAGGGGAGTGAGGTTTACGCCCCGCAGGTATGTGCGCTGGTTGTTGACGCGAAAGATGAAGTCGCGCATGGTCGTCGACCGAAACCCGATGCGCCGGTGCTTTTGATCGGTGACAGTGTTGTTGATTCGTGCGGTGACGTCGAGGTCGAACAGTGGTTGTTCGCCTCGACCGACCGGCCACCACAGGTCCGGGTCGTCGACGGTGATTTGCCATTCGACCCGGTTCTCACCTGCGGCGACGGTGTGACGATCGGTTTGGGTGATGCCGGCGACCGTTGTGGTTAGGTCGACCTCGGCTGGTCGTGCCGCGAGCAACACTGCTCGTAGATGGACGATGGCATGGGCGGCGTCGGCCTCGGTACATAGCGCTCGGAAGTGGCGGATTGCGACTGGCCCGGTGTCGACGAGTCGGACGTCTTGCCAGATGCCGGCCGGGTTCCAGCGCTGCGGGAGGCCGGGGCCGTCGGTGAACCATCCGGTCAGGTGGCGTTTGGTGTCGTGCTCGCCGGTGCCCGGAGCGGCGACTTCGACAGCGAGCACATAGGTGCCGGCAGTAGAAACGAGGTCGGTGATCTCAAATCGGTGGTGCGTGAAGTAGCCCTCGGTTTGGCCGACGTAGGCGCCGTCCAAAAAGACGTCACCTTCGTAGCAGAGTCCGTTGAACCGCAGCCAACGACGTTGGCCTTCTGGGAGCATCGGGGCGGAGAGGTCCGCCCGGTACAGGAGCGTTCCGTCGAAGTCCGCAAACTCCGGGTTTGTTTGCCAATGCGACGGCACGGCAATCGGCGTCCACTCCGAGTCATCAAAGTCCGGGTCACTAAAGCTGCGCTGCAATTGCTCGTCAGATCGACAGGCACGCCAGTTAGCGATCGGGAGGATCGGGTCGGGTTCCGGCACCGTCAAAGCGTACGCCAGTGGGTCTGCGCGTGCGGATCCCGGGGCACCAGCTCAGCGGCGATTGGGCAGTTTCACCAAAATGCGGCACTCTGGGAGTGGGAGTTCACGGAGCATGAGAAATTATGGCGATAACAACACCTAGGGAAGTCATCGGCTCGCACGAAGGGAGTGATCGGGCATCGGCAAACCGAATCTTGCAGCTGTCGACGCTCGTCGTAACAGCGATCGTCGTTGCGTTGAGTATGTGGACGACTCGTTCGGGAGGTTCAGAACTGCTGACCTCCGACGCGAACAGCATTCGCGGGATAGACGACCTATGGGTCACGGTCGCTGCAGGCATGGTGTTCTTGATGCAGGCCGGGTTTATGGCCTTCGAGGTCGGCTTAGCTCGACCGCATCATGCACCCGCAGTTGCATTGAAGAACCTCGTCGACTGGACCGCAGCAAGCCTGGCGTTCTTCGTCGTTGGCTTCGCGCTTATGTTCGGTGGCGGAAATTCGATAATCGGTTGGGACCTCTTCGCGCTTCAGGACATTCCAATCTCTATCGACAGCTCGGTCTCTGGACCCACCTTCTTCATCTTCCAGCTCGCCTTCGCCGGTACGGCGATCACCATCGTTTCGGGGTCACTCGTGGAGCGCACGTCGTTCTTGTCGTACGCCATCGTCTCGGTGTTCATGGGCTTGATCATCTATCCGATCTTTGGCCGGTGGGTGTGGGGCAGCTTGTTCGACGCAGATTCTCAGGGCTGGCTCGAGGCCCTCGGTTTCAGAGACTTCGCTGGGTCGACGGTGGTGCACTCGGTCGGTGCGTGGACCGCGCTGGTCGGCGTATCGATCGTTGGGCCGCGCCTCGGTCGCTTCGACCTCGACGGAACATCTCGCCCGTTTCCGCCTTCGAACCTCGCAATGACGGTATTTGGCACGCTCATTTTGTGGTTTGGCTGGTGGGGTTTCAACGGCGGTTCTGTCTTCGCCTTTGATGGAAACGTCTCGCGCATCATCCTTGTCACCAACTTGTCGGGAACAGCGGCATTGCTCTCATCCGGTGTGCACGCCTACGCCACGAAGCGCAGTAGCCAAGTGTTCTCGACCGTCATTGGTGGCGCTCTTACGGGCCTCGTGGCCATCACTGCTTCGGCCGACGTCGTCGAGCCGATCAGCGCAATCGCCATCGGGTTGGTTGCGGGCATCCTTCACAACCTCACCGGCGACCTTCTCGAGAAACTGCTCATCGACGATGCGCTGGGCGCAATTCCGGTGCACGGAGCTGGCGGAATCTGGGGGACGCTGGCGGTGGCCCTCTTCGCCCCATCGGACATCCTCGAACTGTGGGGTCGAAGCCGTCTCGACCAGCTGGCCGCCCAGGTGTTGGGCATTCTCGTGTGCTTCGTATGGGTCGTCGGGTTGGCCTACCTCCTGTTCAAGGCGGTCGAGCGCACGATCGGCCTTCGCGTCTCGCCAACTCGCGAGCTCGTTGGCATGGATGTGTTTGAGGAAGACCCGATTCACGCTGCCGATGCCGACGAACTCGCCGATGACGAGCTTCGAGAACTGTTGTCCTGATGGCCGCCGCCGAATTTGAACCAGCGCAACCCGAGATCTCCGCGCCTATCGACACGATCGCCATCAAGATGCCCGCTGGGTACAACATGATGCCGCCCGACGAGTGGCAGGCGCTTCACGAAGAACAGCGCTTCAACCTCATCAAGGCCAAACGCGTTGCCTTCCTAAGCGCCGGTGTGTCGATTCCCGTTCGACCGGCCCTTCGCTGGCTCGCCGACCATGCGGGAGGGAATGACGAGAAATGATGCGCCCGGCGGCAAACATTGACCAGTCCTCAAACGAGGTGCACGCGGTCCTCGAGGCCGGAAGCCTTGCGCGTCCGCCGTTGGTGTCGCTGTCGTTCCAAGGGCTTGTCGAACCAGAGGAGCTGTTCGCCGACCTCGAAGCGTTGGGTTGGATCATCCCCATTCGTCCGCCGCGACCGGCGTCAGCCATCGACTGGTCATCGCCCGACGATGAGGGCAACGCGTTCAGTGTCCGCGGCTACCGGATAGATGACTTCCGTCTACAGCCGGGCCAGTGGCCGGCCGCTACGCGGTCGCGCATCGGCGCGCTCACCGTGGCGGTGCTCGAAAAGCACCTCGCCCATATCCACGCCGACGATGCGTATTTGCGTCTGCTGTCTCCCGCCGAAGTCGAGGCAGGCGAGACGATCGAGACGATCGACCTGCGAGCCCCCGCCGACCCACTTCCAAACACCGTAATCATCGAGCGTTCCGTCGACTCGATGGCCGCCCTTTGTGACTACCGAACGTTCGGAGCTCAGAGTCGAGCCATGGACGACGTGCTGGTTTGGGCTGAACGGGCCCGACAAGTTGCTCACAACGAGCTTCGGGCTCAGAAGGCGGTCGTCCTCAACGCAATCCACGCATGGCGGGTAACCGGTGGCGATGCGCCGGACACCCCAGAATCTGGCGAGCGGAGTTTGCGAATGGTTATCCCCGACGCGCGCGCCGGCCTTGAGCTCGTTGGAAGTTTGCAGTCGATGATGGGTAATCGCATGGGCACCTTGTCGCTCGTCCCGATGAATGGCGCAGTGAACACCACCCACGCTGGGCTCTTGGTTGTTGGCCTCGTCGATTCGGACAAACTCGATCGGGTGCGTGAACTTCTGGTGCAGCGGAACCCATCGATCATCGTCCGGGTCTAGCGGCGAACAGTCTGTCGTCGAAGGTGTTAGGCCGGGTTGCTTCCAATCCGGTAGACACGGGTATGGCAGATGGCGAATTTGCAGGCGATAAGAAGAAGGGCCAGTCGGTTCTTGGGCCCATAGAGCGCAAGTTCATCGACTGGGCGATTCCGAAGATCCCAAAGCCCATCATGAGCCATCATCTCACTGCGCTGACCGCGGTGTGGTCGGTGTTGATCGTGTACTTCGGCTGGCTATCGATGGAAAATCTTCAGTGGTTGCACGGCGTGTCGGTAATGGTGTTCCTGCAGTGGCTTACCGATTCGCTCGACGGGTCACTGGGCAAGTACCGAAAGCAAGGTCTCGTGAAATGGGGGTTTTTCGCCGACCATTTTCTCGACCTGATCTTTGCCGGGTCGATCGTTATCGCCTATTCGTTTCTGGTTGAAGTGTGGTGGCTCGAGTTTCTGTTCCTCATCCTGCTGCTCATCACCTGCGCAACCATGGCGGTCTCGTTCTTGTCGTTCGCAGCGACCAACCAGTTCCAGATCGCCTACTACGGCATCGGGCCCACCGAGATCCGCATGGGATACATCGCGCTCAACACTTTTGTCTCGTTCGCCGGTATTGCGATCTTCAGCTGGGGAGTGCCGCTCATCGTTGGGCTCAACCTTGTTGCGCTGGGCGTTCTCGTCACCCAGACGTCGCGCAACCTCTGGCAGATCGACTACGAAGCCGACGTCGATAATCTGCGGTCGCAATCCAAGCCCTAAGCGCACTTCTCGGGCGGGCAACTCAAGTAGGGGAGCCCCTTAGCGCTGAGCCGATACCCGTAGCGAGAAGAGCCCCGCGGCGACGATGATCGCTGCCCCAATAAACGTGAAGAGGTCGGGCACGTCGCCAAAGATCACGATCTGCAAGATGATCGCGAACACCATGATCGTGTAGCGAAACGGCGCGCTAAAGCTGAGGTCGCCCACCCGGATCGTGATCACGCTTCCGATGTAGCCAATCGCCAGAACGATCGAGGCAGCGAAGAGCAAACCGATCGCCCGGGAGTCGGGACGTTCCCAGCCTTCGATGAATGCGCCGACGAAACCCATTGTCCCGACGACGATCGCGCTGCACAGCGAGATCACGACGGTCGGAATCTCCTTGGAGATATTCGCGGTCGCTAGTTCGCGGATCACGATGGCGGCTACGACGAGGAAGCCAACGAGGAACCACGGGTTGAAGTCCTCTGAACCGGGACGGATCACGAACATCACGCCGATAAACCCGGCGACGACACTCGCAACGCGTTGCCAGCTCACGGCTTCGCGGAGCAGGCGTGCAGCTGCAAAGGTCACGATGAGCGGCACGATCTGCAAGACAGCGGTGATGCCGGCCAAGGGCGTGCGTGTCAGGGCGCTGAGGTACAGCGCTGTGCCGACGGTCTCCATGGCAATTCGCAGCCCGAGCGCTGAGTCGAGGTGTTTCATCGCCCCTTTGAGCTCACCTCGCGTGACGGCGATTATGAACATCCACAGCGCGATGAAACAGCCGCGGATAAAGATCGACTCGAAGAGGGGCAGGTCCTCGGCGGCGAGCTTAATGAGCGCATCGTTGACGACGTAGCCGAACATGCCGACGGTCATCCATCCGGCGCCACGCATATTCTCCGCCGTCGACCGCGCCACGTTGGTTTGCACCTCGGCACGCTACGACATCGCTCAGTGAATGCGCGCTTTGTAGTGAATGCGCGCCCACTTTCATCCGATGATGGCATGGCCTGTTTCGATCTGGAACACTGCTGATCATGCGGCAGCTGTGGGAGCTCCCGAACTCAGCGGAGACGGTCATCATCGGTGGCGGCGTCATTGGCGCGTCGTGCGCGTGGTGGCTCGAGCGATCTGGCCGACGTGTCACCGTGCTCGAACGGCGAAGCGAGCTCGGCACGTACAGCACGCCCAACGCACTGGGAACTATCCGCACGCAGTACGGATCGCCAACGCTCGTCGCTCTCGCGCAGGAGAGCTTGGAGTTCTATCGATCGATCGACAAGCACCTCGGCGCTGACCCCGCCGAGCTTGGATGGGGTAACCAGGGATACCTCTATCTCGTGTCGAACCCTGATCACATGGCCCGCCTGCGCGACTCGCTTGCCGAGTATGAGGCGCTCGGCGTGACCAGCTCGTCGATCGTCGAGCAGCCCGAACTGTCCGAGCGGTTTCCCTTTGTTGGTGATGCGGTCGGAGCGATCTTCCACGGTGACGGGTCGTGGGTTGACCCAACCCGAATCACCGATGCCTGGGCCAACGCCGCGCAGAACACCGAGCTCTGCCTCGATACCGAGGTGCTCGGTCTTGAGGCTCAGTCAGGCGGTTGGCGGATCTCTACCAATACCGGTGCGTGCACGGCTGAGCAGGTGGTGGTGTGTGGAGGTGCGCGTGCGCCGCGGTTGCTCGATTCGCTTGGTGTCACCTCGCCGGTGAAGATCACGCCGAGGTATCGGGTTTTCATTCCGTACGACGACCCAACACATCAACGTTCGCCGTTGATCATCAACATCTCGAACGGCGCCTATTGGCGGCCGGTCCCCGGTGGGGTCTGGCTCAGCACTGCCGATGTCGATGAAGCGTCCGTCGAGCCGGGCGAAGACGTCGTAGTCCCCGAGGGGTTCCTCGATCGGTGTCTCGAGCAGATCGAACCCGTTTCGCCGCAGCTGGTGGCGCACGCTCGCACGCTGCCACCAGATGCGTGCACGTACGCGGGCGGATATCAGAGCTACCCAGCCGACGACGAGCCGATCATCGGAGCGGTGACGGGCCACGACGGATTGTTCGTGAACTACGGCCATTGGGCCGGCGTCATGCTGTCGCCAGCGGCAGGCCGACTGCTGGCCGATGTCGTTGCTGGCAGGGTCAGCGATGTAGACAATCCGTGTTCGTTGAGCCGCTTTGCAGCTCCGCGGAAACGGTCGTCCACGAACAAGTTCGGAGGTTGGGGATGAGCGGAACTCGATGGGTCGTGTCGAGGCTGTCGAACGCGCTCGGCGCCATGGTGATCGGGCTTGATCTGTCTGAACCCCTTACGCGTGAAGCCGAGGAACGCTTGGTCGAGCTCCTTCACGAGCACCTCGTACTCGTGTTTCCTGATCAACACCTCACGCCGACTCGCCACGTCGAGGTTGGCCAGCTGTTTGGCGATCCGTATGTGCATCCGTTTCTGCACTCGATCCCCGAACACGAGGCGATCTTGCAGGTGGCCAAAGAACCCCACGACGACGAGGTGTTCGGCGGCGAGTACTGGCATGCAGACATCACCTTCCGGAACCCGCCTTCGTCGGTGTCATTGCTCTATGCGATCGACATACCCGACGGTCCGTGCGGCGACACCTTGTTCGCCAACCAGTTCTTCGCCTACGAGACGCTCTCGCCCGCAATGCAGTCGACACTTGAGCGCCTTGAAGCGGTGCACGTGTACCCCGACGTGGACGAGAGCGAGGAGACCGCTGCGGTGCATCCGGTCGTGCGGACACACCCCGGTTCGGGAAAGAAAGCCTTGTTTGTGAATGCCGCGTTTGTCGATCGGTTTGCCGGGTGGACCGCTGCAGAATCGCGGCCTTTGCTTGAGCAGCTCCACGCCCATCAGACCCGGCCCGAGTTTCAAGGACGAGTTCGTTGGGATGACCATCAGTTGACGGTGTGGGACAACCGGGCCGTGCTCCACTACGCCATGAACGACTACCCGGGCAAGCGTCGGATACTCCAACGGGTCACGGTGATGGAGCGGTAGATCACTCGGCAGCGCCTCTCAGGCGACGTAGCTGGGTGGCGAGATAGGGCCGGGCCTTGCGTTGGCCACCTTGTCGGGCAATGCGCGATTCGAGGGCTTCCAGCGTGCGGATAAGGCGAGCTCGGTCAGGCTCCCAGCCGTTGCGTTCGCATTCGTCGGCCCAGTCGGCAAGATTCTTGTGCCCGCGCCGCCCGTTGCATCGCTTACATGCTGCGACTTCGTTCTCCATCCAACTTGGGCCGCCCTTCAAGCGGGGGATGACGTGCTCGGTAGTTGCGGCGACCAAGTCGACGGCGACGGGTCGGCGACACCACACGCACGTTGGTTCGTCGCGTTCGAGGATCTCCTCGAGGCGCTTCCGGCGGTTAGCGGTTGATCGGCCCATCGGTTCGACGGTAGCCAGTAGGGTGCGATCCACGCTGATTCAGGAGGCTGCCATGTCATTCGAACCCACTGGCCCAATCGATCGAGTAGCGAACGGGATGCCCGTGCGCCGACAGGTCCTTGGCGACGAATACGTCGATGCTGCGAATGCCCCAGAGACCGAGGCCCAACACGCGCTTCAGGAGATGGTGACCGGGTTTGCTTGGGGCACCGTGTGGCAGCGCGATGACAAGCTGTCGTTGCGCGATCGCAGCTTGTTGAACTTGGCGATGCTGACCGCGCTCAACCGTCCGCACGAGCTGGCAATTCATACCCGCGGTGCGCTGAACAACGGGCTATCGCCCGAAGAGATCGAAGAAGCGCTGATCCACGCTGGCCCGTACTGCGGCCTACCTGCCGCCATCGACGGCATGCGCACCGCCCGGCCCATTCTCGACGAGTGGAAAGCCCAGAACCGGGAGTAGTAATTGCCCGCAAGCTGAGCCGTCCTCCAAAGCGGCAAAAATCGTGATGTGCGCGAGACTTATTGGGTGATGAAGGGGATGACGTCTAGGGGGACGGTTTTCGAGGTCGACGGACCGGCGAACGCGCCGGTCGTTGTGCTGATTCATGGGCTCGGCATGACCCGAGGTACGTGGGATCAACATCTGCCCGCGTTCGCCGAGCACTACCGCGTCATTCGCTACGACCTGGCCGGTCACGGCGAAACTCCACCCGCCGATCGCACGCCCGACCTCACGGTGTTCTCTGAGCAGTGCATCGAGCTGATGGACGAGCTCGACATCGAACATGCTGCGCTCGTTGGCTTCTCGCTCGGTGGCATGATCAACCGTCGGATCGCTGTCGACCACCCGAACCGGGTGTCGGCGCTGGCCATCTTGAACTCGCCGCACGAACGTGGGGAAGAGGCACAGCGGCTTGTCGAAGAACGCGCAGAGGCGTCCGCCGCGGGTGGCCCAGCGGCCACCATCGACGCCACGCTTGAACGTTGGTTCACCGAGGGCTTCCGAACCGAGCAGCCCGAGTATGTGGCCACGATTCGCGACTGGGTGCTGGCCAATGACATCGAGGTCTATGCCGCTAATCGGTGGGTTCTCGCCAACGGCGTTGTCGAGCTCATCAACCCACAGCCACCGATCGCCAAACCCACGCTGGTGATGACGTGCGAGAACGACAGCGGCAGCACCCCGAAGATGAGCCACGACATCGCCGCCGAAATCGAAGGCGCCCAAACCATCATCGTGCCCAACCGACAACACCTCGGTCTGCTCGAAGACCCCGCCGCTTTCACCGAGCCCATCGTCTCGTTCCTCAACGAGACGTTTTTCGGAGCCTCACCCACGCCTGGCGAGCACCATGCTCAGAAGAACGGTATTTCCCATGACTGAAATGACCGGCGGGCAAGCCGCCGTCGACGCACTCCAAGCCGAACAGGTGGGCCATGTCTTTGGCCTCATTGGTTCGGCGACGATGGAGATGTTCGATGCGATGTACCACGCTGATGGGCTCGAGTTCATCGGTGTGCGAGACGAGCGAACCGGTACGCATATGGCCGACGGCTATGCCCGTGTGTCGGGCGGTCCGGGCGTGGTGCTTGCCGGGCAGAACGGGCCGGGCTCGACGAACCTGGTCACCGGGCTCGCTCAGGCCAAGGCTGCGTATTCGCCCGTTGTTGCCATTGCCGGGCACCTTGCCAGTGGCCACCGGTATCGCGACGCCTTTCAAGAGGTCGACCAAGAGGCGCTGTTCACACCGGTAACCAAGAAGACCTGGACGGTCCCCAGCACCGACCGCGTGGGCGAGCTCATGCGCGAGGCGTTTCGAGTTGCCATGACGCCCCGGCGGGGCCCGGTGCAGATCAACCTGCCACGCGATGTGCTTGCCGGTATTGCCGACTTCGAACCGGCACAGACTCCCGACCAGTACCGGCCCGACACCACACCGGCTGCAGCGGCCAACTCGATCGAATCCGCCGCCACGCTTATTCGGACCGCACGCCAGCCGGTCATCGTGGCCGGGGGAGGCATCAAGAACACCGCTGGCCACGAGGCTGCGCTCGAATTAGCCGAGGCGATTGGTTGCCCGATCACAACTTCTCCGGGGCACGGCGATGCGATTCCGTTTGGCCACAGGTTCAACGCTGGACAAATGGGGCCACGGGGCAACCCGGTGGCAAGCCGTTTGGTCAAGGAGGCTGACGTCATCATCGCGCTCGGAACCCGGCTTGGTTTCAACTCGACGTTCTACAGCTACGACAACATCAACGTTGACGCGAAGATCATCCAGATCGAGATCGAGCCCACGGCTATTGGCCGGTTCTTCCCGGTCGAGGTCGGGATCTGGGCCGATGCTCCCGAGGCAGCGCGTCAGTTAACCGCGGCGCTTGGCACGCTCGACAAGCGCGCCGAGGTCGAGGCGTGGGCGACGGCGTTCGAAGCCGAACGCGCGGCGTATCTGGTCGATCGTGACCTCGAAGCGATCGACACCGACCCGATCCAACCGAGTGGGCTCTTCAGAGAGTTTCGCAAGGTCATGCCTCCCGAAGCGGCGATCACGCTCGATGCCGGCACGATGTGTCTCCAGGTCACCGACGCGCTCAACTACCACTCGCCACTGAGCTTGTTCAGCCCCCTCGACTTTGGTCTTGTCGGGTTCAGCTTCGCCGCGGGGCTTGGCATCAAATGCGCCCAGCCCGAACGACCGGTCATCTCGCTCATGGGCGATGGCGGCTTTGGCATGACGATCAGCGAGCTCAGCACTGCGGTCGCCTACAACCTCAACACCGTCACCGTCGTGATGAACAACAAGTGTTGGGGAGCCGAGAAGGCCTACCAACGAGATTTCTTCGGCGAGCGATACATCGGTGCCGACATCGACAGCCCGCCGTTCGACAAGGTGGCCGAGCTGTATGGTGCTGTCGGGTTCCGGGCCGACACACTCGGAGAAGTGGGTGGAGCGGTCGAAGCCGCACTCGCCAGCGACAAACCGGCTGTCGTCGAGATCGCCGTTGACCCTGACTCGCTCTATAGCTTCCGCCGCGACTCGTTCGCACACCGGACAGATACATCTGCAATCAGCGCCTCAGAAACAGGAGAGAACTCATGACCGAGCTCACCAACTACCAAATGCTTATCGACGGGAAGTGGGTCGACGCGTCCGACGGAGGTCGCTTCGACAGTATCAACCCGTCGAACGGTGAGGTCTGGAGCACCGTCCCCGAAGCCACTGAGGCCGACGTCAACGCGGCGGTTGAAGCCGCCGACCGGGCCTTCAATGAGGGGTCGTGGTCGATGATGACCCCGAGCCAACGTGGAAAGTGCCTGCGCGACCTGGCCGATCTGCTCGCCGACAAGTCCGAAGAGCTCGGCGCGATCGAGGCGCGCGACACCGGAAAGCTGTTCGCCGAGACTCGCTGGCAAGCGAAGTACATCGCCGAGTACTTCCACTTCTATGCCGGTGCGGCCGACAAGATCGCTGGCGAGACGTTGCCCATCGATAAGCCCGACCTGTTCGTGTTTACGAACCGAGAACCAATCGGCGTGGTTGCCGCTGTCGTGCCGTGGAACAGTCAGCTCTTTCTCACCGCGGTGAAGATGGGTCCGGCACTGGCTGCGGGATGCACCATCGTGTTGAAGTCGTCCGAGCACGCGTCCGGCGCCATGCTCGAGTTCGGCAAGCTCATCGCCGAAGCGGGTATCCCCGACGGTGTGGTGAACATCATCACCGGGCATGGCGAACCATGCGGTCGCGCACTGACGTCGCATCCGCTGGTGTCACGAGTGTCGTTCACGGGTGGTCCCATGTCGGCACAACATGTCATCCGGAACTCGGCCGAGAACTTCGCCGAGGTGTCGCTCGAGCTCGGCGGCAAGTCGCCGTTCATCGTGTTCGATGACGCCGACATCGACAGTGCGGTCAACGGCTCGGTAGGCGGCATCTTCGCCGCCAGCGGACAGAGCTGCGTTGCTGGCTCACGCGTCTACCTGCACGAGGACATCGCTGATGACTTCATCGAGAAGATGAAGGCCGTCGCTGAATCGATCAACATCGGCGACCCGCTGGACGAGAACTCCCAGATGGGTCCGCTGTGCACGGTTGGACAGCTCGAAACGTGCGAGCGAGAAGTCGCTCATGCCCTCACCGAAGGCGCGACGCTGCACACCGGCGGCGAGCGACCAGACGGCCTCGACGGCCTCTTCTACAAACCGACGATGATCGAGTGCCCAAGTCAAGACCTTCGCATTGTCGACACCGAACTGTTCGGTCCGGTTGCAGCCATCATTCGCTTCACCGACGAAGACGAAGTGATCGCCATGGCCAACGACACCAAGCACGGTCTCGCCGCTGGCATCTTCACCAGAGACTCGGCCCGCTCGCTTCGGGTCGCTAAGAAGGTCAAGGCTGGAATCGTGTGGGTCAACACGTACCGAGTGATCTCACCTGTTGCCGAATTTGGCGGTATGAAGGGTTCGGGTTACGGCCGCGAGTCTGGCTTCCAAGCAATGTACGACTACACCCGCCCAAAGACTGTGTGGATGAACACCTCCAACGAACCGCTAGGCAGCAGCCTGTCCGCCCCCCGCTAACCAACAAATTTGAACCAAGAGGTACGCCAGGCGTACCTAGCGGTTCAAATTTGTGAGAGGAACCGATGAAGTTTCAGCTGGCAATCAATCTTGAACGACTCGAGCGTGGCATCGACATGGAGAAGGTCGAGGCGCACACGCTTGAGATGGTGCAGATGGCCGACCAGGGCGGGTTTGAAACCGTCTGGGCCGCCGAACACCACGCCCTCGAGATGACCATCGCGCCGAACCCGTTTCAGATCCTGACGTGGTGGGCAGCGCACACCGACCGAATTCGCCTTGGCACCGCGGTTGCGGTTGCGGCCTATTGGCACCCGATCAATTTGGCGGGCGAGGCCGCGTTCACTGACCTCATCAGCGGCGGACGGCTCGAATTCGGCATTGGCAGTGGCGCCTATCAGCGCGAGTTCGACCGGATGCGCCCTGGGCTCAAGCAGTCCGATGCCTACAAGTACATGGCCGAGATGTTGCCGGTGCTCAAGGAACTCTGGGCTGGCGACTACGCGCACGATGGCGAGTTCTGGCAGTTCCCAACGGCCACCTCATGCCCCAAGCCGCTGCAGACGCCGCACCCTCCGATCTGGGTCGCAGCACGTTCGCCCATCACGTTTGATTGGGCGGTGCAGAACGAATGCAACGTCATGTCGTGGCCGATCGCCCGCCCCCATGAGGAGATGGTGAAGTACCGCGGTCAACTCGATGATTCGATCGCAAAGGCGGGCAATGGCTTCACACCGCAGTGGGCAATGATGCGCCACGCTGCGGTCTACGACGATGCCGCCGACTGGGAAGTCCCGGTTCGTGCAGCCCAGCGTCAGCTCGGAATGTTCGGCACGCTGTTCAGCGGGGACGGGCAGGTCACCGAAGGTATCCCGGCGCTGGGTTCACAAGAGCAACTCGATGCCCACGTCGAGTACAACCCACAGTCATTGCACGAGAACCTGCTGGTCGGAACGCCCGATCAGGTCATCGAGAAGCTCAAGACCTACGAAGCCCTCGGGGTCGACTCGTTCATCTACTACGCCAGCATGGGCTTGGGCCTCGAAGAACAGAAGCGCTCGATGGAGCTCTTCATCTCCGATGTGATGCCAGCGTTCGGCTAAGTGAGCAACTAGTCGGTCAGTGACTTGGCCAGCTTGATGGTGGCCACGCTTGGTGGGTCGGCGAGGCCTTTCATGGCGACGTCGTAGTCGGGTAGTGAGTAGACCGAGCCGTCGTCGTTGATCATGACGAAGCGGTCGAGGCTTTCGAGGAATGTGCGGTCGTGGCTGACCGCCACGACGGTTCCCTCGAAGCCGTCGAGTGCTTTCTCGAGCGCTTCGGACGATTCGATGTCGAGGTTGTCCGTGGGCTCGTCGAGTAGCAAGACGTTGTGGCCCTCGAGCTCGAGGCAGAGGATTTCGAGCCGTGCTTTCTGCCCGCCCGAGAGCGTCTCAAACTCTTGGCGGGCCTGGTTCGCCAGCCCATATCGTGCCAGCGACTTCATTGCGCCCTCTTCGTCGCGTGTGCGCTCCTTGACAATGTCGACCGCCTCGCGGCCGAGAAAGTCGGGCCGGTCATTGACCTGGGTAAACGTGCCGACCGATGTGCGTGGCCCGAGGCCGATCGAGCCCTCGTCGGGTTCGATCTCGCCGGCTAACGCCCGCAGCAAGTGTGTCTTGCCGGTGCCGTTCGGGCCGATAAGCCCGAGTCGTTCCCCGAAGTGCACTTCGTCGGTGAACGGGAAGAAGAGGTCGCCGATCGACACATCGACGATGTTGAGCACCCGGCGGGCAGAGTCCGCGCCGCGCAGGTTGACGTGGATGTTCTCGTCGCGCACCGGGGGAGGGGGAGGCCCGGCTTTCACGAACTTCTCCCACCGAGTCTCGGCGGCATTGGCCTTCGTTGCGTTCTTGAAGTTCTGGGCAGCCCGAACCTTCATGACCTTCATGTGAGCGTGCAGGCGACGTTCCTCGGCCTCCCATCGTTTCAGCGCATCGCCGAGTTGGGCCTGGCGGGCTGCACGGGCTTCGGGGAACGTGGCGTACGAACCGCCATGCACCCAACAACCTGCGCCCTCGAGGACAACGATCTTTGTTGCCACCCGTTCGAGCAACGAGCGGTCGTGGCTGACCATGAGGATCGTGCTTTGGCAGGCGAGGATCTGGTCTTCGAGCCAGACGCGGGTGGGAATGTCGAGGTAGTTGTCGGGCTCGTCGAGCAGAAGTACGTCGGCGCCCGAGGTCAACAGCAGGTCGAGCACAAGCCGTTTGCGCTCGCCACCAGACAATTCGCCAACCTTGCGCGTGGTGAAATCGTCGACCTTGGTCTTCACGCTTCGTTCGGCTGCGGCGGCCCAATCGGATTCGAGTTCGTAGCCGCCAAGGTCGCCCCATGCCGTGATGGCCTCGGCGTAGCCCATGCCGTCGTCGGTGCCGTCGGCCAAGGCAGCTTCAGCGGCGACGAGCGCCTTGCCCGCGTCGCGCAGCTCGGGTAGTGCCACCTCAAGGAGCATGTCGCGCAGCGATGCGTCGGGCTGGCCCATGCCAACATCCTGGGTCATGGTGAGGAACGAGCCGCCGATGGCGAACTCGCCGCCATCGGCGTCGATCTCGCCGGTGAGAATCCGCAAGATGGTGCTCTTACCTGCGCCATTTGCACCGACGATGGCTGCATGGTCACCGGGCGCCACGTTGAACGAGACGTCAAAGAACAGTGAGTCGGCACCCGGGGGCGCATAGTCGAGGTCGGAGATAACAATGCTGCTCACCCGACCAGCCTGCCGTCGAAACGATCGTGTCGGACACGGAGCTTGGTTGTTGTCGCGACGATGGGCCACGATGTGCCATGTCCAGCGCTGCGATTCAGATCCCCAAACCCGACGGCGGGCGGGTATGAGTCAGCGGGCGCTCCTCGGAACGGTCGTACTTATCGCAGCGCTGATCGGTGGAAATTTCTCGAACATCAAGTTCGCGCTCGACCACACCGACCCGTTTCTATTCGCGAGCATGCGAACAGTGGTTGGCGGCACCTTCCTGCTTGCCTTTGCGTTCATAAAGGGCGAGCGCCTTCCGACGAACGCCATCGACTACCGCAACATCTTCGTCGTGAGCTTCAGCATCACCACCGTGTCGAGCGCCCTGCTGATCTACGGCGTCAACCGGGTGCCCGCCGGGCTTGGCTCTCTCGTCTCTTCGACCATGCCGTTGTTCACCGCACTCCTGTCGCTCATCTTGCTCGGCGCCCGAACCACTCGTCTCGCCCGTGTTGGCCTTGCGGTTGGCTTCGGTGGCGCGGCCGTCTTGGCCAGCCCATCGCTCGGCGGCGAGTCGACGGCGATCGGCGTGATAACCCTGGTTTTCAGTGCAATCGCGTGGGCGTTCGGAACCGTCTACATGAAGTGGAAAGACTTCTCTCACATCTCACCCATCATGCTGGTCGGTGTGCAGCTCATCATGTCGGCGCTCGTGCTGGTGCCGTTCGCGCTCGTCGTTGAGGGAACAGCCGGGACCGACTGGTCGCTCGGTCTTTTTGTGCCGCTCTTCTACGCGGCGATCCCATCGAACGCGGTGACGTTCTCGCTGATGGCGCTTGTCGTCAAGGAAGCCACGCCCACAGTTGCGGCCTCAACCGCCTACTTGATTCCGTTGTTCGGCGTGTTCTTCGGCTGGCTGATTCGCGACGAGGTCCTCGGCGCCATAGAGGCGCTTGGTGGCGCGTTGGTTGTCGTTGGCGTCTACATCGTTGTTACAGCGAACAGCCGCCAGGCGGCTGCTGCCACTGAGGCGACGACCTAGCCGAGGCATAGCGCACGCCCAGCGAATCCATCGGGTACGCCCCAAGGCGTGGAGGAACATCGAGTTGCCGTAGCGTGATGCGGTGCGAGCGCTCCTCATCTACGCAACCCAGTTCTTGCTCACGGCCGCGCTCGGCGTCATCTTCGTGTTTCTCGAAGACATCCAGACCATGTTTGGCTTGGCCGACTGGGAGGTTGGGATCATTGCCGGAACCGGCTTCGGCGCATCGTTCCTGACCCAAATAGCGCTCTCGCCGTTCGCCGACCGTGGCCACACCGTGCCGTTGGCCATCGTCGCCATCGTCACCGGCATCCTCGGCCCGATCGCCTTTGCATTCGGAAGCGGCATGATGATTCTTGCGGTGGGCCGAGGGCTTACCGGAATGGGCCTCGGCCTCTTCAGCCTGTTGGCACGCAAGGCGCTAATTGGGCTCGACGCTGATGGTGGGGGAGCAAAGCTTGGCATCTTGTTGTCGGTGTCGGTAGCCGGGTTCATCGTTGGCCCACTCATCGGTGCACTCTTTGAACCGCTCGGATTCGAAGCACCGTTCATCGCTGTAAGCGTGGCGCTTGCGCTGGTTGGCGTGCCTGCCACCTTTGCGGTGCTCCGATCCGAAATTGCCGAAGCGCAGGTCAACTATGCAGACCTGCTCACCCTGTTGGCTCGCCCGAAGGTGCAGGCGGCCATGTTGATCCAGGTGATCGTGTTTGGGTTCATCGGTGTGTTCGATTCCTCGATCGACCGGTTCCTCACCGACCTCGGCGCCAGCACGAGCATGGTTGCGGTAGTGATCATCTGCGTTGGTGCCCCGATGCTCATCCTTCCTCGCATCGCCGGCAACCTCGCCGAAGCCAGAGGTGGGTCGGCGGTCATGCTGCCTGCCCTACTGGTACTCATTCCCGCCATGCTCGGCTACAGCATCGCTGGCGGCGTTGCGGCTGCGATCGTCTTCGGCGTGATGCATGGGGCTGGCGAGTCGTTTGCATCGGTCAGCAGCCAGGTGCTCGTGCTCGAAGTGACGGGTGCCGAGCGCGCAGCCGTCGGTTCGTCGCTACTCGATGCTGCGGGGTTGTCGACCGCCGCGATTACTGCCTTCGCTGCGCCGCTTGGCTATGGCGCAATCGGCCAGCAGATGTTTCTCGTCACCGGCATTGGGGGCATCTTGCTTGGCATCGGTGCGGCGGTCCGCGTCCGCAGCGCTTGGGACTAGCAACGTTCACCAAGGTGGTTGTGATCTAGGGTCGTCCTATGAAGTTCACGTGGAACCTCCCGCTCGACCCCGACGGCATCCACGGCGAACTTGATGACGGGTCGCCGTTTGTGATCCGCCCGATACGGGCCACCGACGGGTCAGCGCTCGAGAGTGCGTTTGCGCGGATGTCGCCCCGGTCGAGGTATCTCCGGTTCTTCTCCGTTCGAGAACGCCTCGGAGACGACCTCCTCGAGATGCTCACCAATATCGATCACGACGAGCATCGGGCCTGGGTCGTCGCCGACCCCACCGTTCCCTCTGAAGTCGACGGTTCGGACGGAGGTTTGGGCATTGCAGTCGCGCGCCTCATCAACGTCGACGGTGAGCCGGGTGTTGCTGAAGCCGCGCTCGTCGTGGCCGATGACTACCAGCGTCGTGGCTTCGGTCGCCTCCTACTCGAGCTGCTAATTGGCACTGCTCGAGACACCGGCATCGAGTTCATTCGCTTCGAGACCTTGTACGAGAACCGGGGGATGCGAGGTCTGCTGTCGGAGCTGACAGCGGTAAAGAACGACAAGCTGAGCGACCGCGAAGTGTTGGTGTACGACCTTCCGGTGAACGAAGAGGTCGCCGATGGCGACGGCGTGGCCATTGGGGCTCTGTACGAATTGCTGCGCTTCGTTGCGGCAAGCGAACAGAGCACCAACCCGGAGGTTGATCAGTGAGCTCGTCAACCAACTTCGACCCAAATTTGGCACTTCCGAATGTGAGGCCCGGATTGCGACCGCTGAGTATTACAGAAATGGCAGCTTCTGGATCGTGGCTGGCTTGTAGCCCTCGGGCGTTTCGACTTCGACTGTCGAACCGGCTTCGACGACGGTGCGTTTGATCTGGGCGAGGCCGATCGTGCGGTCGAGACGGTGGCTGTGCACGATCGCCGCGAGGGTTCCGACCTGTTCGCCGTCGAGCATGATCGGGGTGCGCTCGGGAAGCGGCCAGGCTTCACCGAGTTCGCCTTCGACATTCACGCCGACAAACAGACGCTCGGGCCCGCCAGCTGCGACGACGGCCTGCAATGCTGCTTTACCCAGGTATTCGACATCGGTATCGGTGTCGACGTAGCGACCCATGCCAACCTCAAACGGGTTGGAGTCTGGGGTGTTGTCGCCGCCCCAAGAAAGCAGGCCGCTCTCGACGCGCTCGACGTGGTTTGGCGCTCCTGGTCCGATGCCGTATTTCTCGCCCGCCGCAACGACCTTGTCCCAGAGGTCGTTGCCACGTGAGCCGTCCTGCAAGAACAGCTCGAAGCCGCCTTGCTTGCTCCAGCCCGAACGACAAAGAACGAGTGGAATGCCATCGAGGTCGGTTTCGATGAACCAGAAGTACTTGAGCTCGCGAACATGCTCGCCGAACGACTCGGCCACGAGGTCTTCGGCCTTCGGGCCTTGGACGGCCAGTGGTGAAACGTCGGGCTCGATGACCTCGACATCCCAACCACGTTCAGCAGCGATGCCTTTGCACCAGAGCAACATGTCGTTGTCGGCGAGGGAGAACCAGTAGCGGTTTCCGCTGAGCTTCATGAGGACCGGGTCGTTCAAGATGCGGCCAGCGTGATCACACATGGCCACGTACTTGCCTTGACCTTCGGCCATGTTCGTGATGTCTCGCGCTGTGAAGTACTGGGCACACACCGCAGCGTCGGGCCCGCTGATCTGCACCTGGCGCTCAACCGACACGTCCCAGATGGCGACGTCGTTGATCAGCCGGTCGTACTCGGCCTTCAAATCGCCGTACGAGGTCGGCATAACCATCTTGTTGTACACGGTGATGTCGGACAGGCCGGCCGCCACCGTCCGGTCGTGAAAGGGCGTCATTCGAATGCGGGGAGACAGGGTGATGCGATTCATACGAGGAAAGTGTATGCCCAGCTACTGAACGACCGTCCAGTCGGATCGGCCGCAATCCCAGAAGTGGTGGAAACGCGACAGTTCGCCTACCTCGGACGGTTCCGAAGTAGGCGAACTGGCAGTGTTTTTGGGGCAGGGATTGGGCGGTTGGCTTAGGCGGTGGCCAAGAAGACGGTCTGCGGATCTCCTGGATAGCGGCCTGGCTCGGAGGTGAACACGATGACGCCGTCTTCACCGACAATGGCATGGGTGACCTGGGTATCGAGCAACTCGGTTGCCCCCCACCCTTGGCCGTCGGGGCTGTACAGAAGGATCGAGTCGGCGGACCCGGCGTCATCGTTCCAGCGAGAGGCCCACGCCACAACGCCGTACTCGCCGGTGCTGATATCGGCCAGGCCGTAGGTTGCCGTGTCGAGGTCGGGGGCCAGTGATGCGAGATCGAGCGTCACCGCTGACCCGTTTGCGTCCCGGCGAATGATCGAGCTCATATCGTCGTCGTAGTTGAGTCCGAAGCTCGATCCGTCGGCGAGTGTGTTGCTTCTGAAGTTGAAGCCGTCGATCGCCTTTGATGTCCAGGTTGCGCCATCGTCCGAGGAGTACTCGACGAAGCTCTGGGTGACTGGCTCGCCAATCGCTGAGTCATAGCTGGTGTCGTCGAAGGTAACGGTCCAGGCGCCTCCGTCGTGGCCTACGCCGACCACGAAGCCAGCGTTAGCGAACGGATCGCCGAGGTTCGTGACCGAATCTCCGTTGGTGAGGAAGGCGTTCTGGATTGGTTCCCAATCAGCTGGGGTCGCAACACCGAGCTCGTCCCAGGTGCGGTACTGCTGTTCGATGCCGCCTTCCTCGAAGAAGTTGAGCTCGGTGGAGCAGCCGCTACTTTCAAGCCACGCTTCGGTGTCGACCTGCTCGTCTTCGTACACGGCTTGGATTGTGTCGAGCTGTTCGTCCGATAGCACCGCGTCAAGTTCAAGACCGAGCTCGTCGAAGATCTCTTCGATACGAGCGTTGATGCTTTCCTGTCGAGCGTTCGATTGTCGAGAACATTCGACGAAACGTTCACAGCCCTCCACCGCTTCAACGGCATCGAACACCTGGCGCTGGGTCTTCGCTTCACGCTCTCGAGCCTTTTGAAGCCAGGCGTCGACCTCGGCTTGCTCTTCAGGGGTGAGTTCGCCATTCCAGTCGAATACTGGTTCGGCTTCGTCGATCTTGCTCCACAGCTCATCAGATTTTTGTGATGCGATTGCCTGGCAATTCGGATTGCCTTGCTCATTGGTGGTCTCTGGCGATTCGATCCACGAAATACCGTGGACATCAGCGTTCGCAACGATCGCTCCTTGAGGGATTCCGGCGCCGTTTGCGTTGGCCAGCTCGAGCGCTTCATCGAAATCAACACTGGGGAATGTGGCTATGACGAGCAGTCGCTGTCCTTCATGGATTGCCTGGTTCACCGTGTATGGCGGCCAAGTAGACGAGTCGTCGCCGAATACCGGAGAGAGATCGATTGGTGTCCAGTCCCAGTCGGTGCCCGAGTTGGTCGACGAGCCGATGGCGAGGCCAACGTCGGTTTGGGAGCCGGTGCTCACCGCATACAACACCCCATTCGCAGCGCCCTCGATATTGCTGACGAAACGATCTCCTGTAGCCGACGTCTGGTTTGTCCACTCTGAACCGTCGAAGGAGTACACGGTGTCGGCGCGAGCCCACTCGCCTTCGGGAAGATCGTCGTAGCGCAATCCGGGAGCCGTTGAGACGACGAAGTACACACCATCTGCCGATCCGCTGCTGTAGAGGTTGAATCCGCCGGGTGCTCCGTCACTGGAGATCGGCGCTAAGGAAAGCGCGTCACCCGGTTCTGGTAGCACCGACTCGAGCTCGGCTGGGGCAGGTTGGGCAGCCGCTTCTGTAGGTTCGGCCAGCGTGGTGGTGGTTGCAGAATCTTCGCCTCCGTCGGTGGCGAAGTCGACCGAATCGTTCGATCCAAGGCCGATCGCTGCGACGCCGATGGCGAGCACGACGGCGAAGGCGGCAATCGCGCCGCCAGCCAGGCGTCGGTTCTTGCGCTGGGTTGAACGAGCGTGGACAGCGTCGACGCCCTCGGCGGGAACGGTCAGGTCGGCGTTCTGTGTGTGGAGGTGGTTTCGGAGGCGATCGTCAAAGTTCATGATGGGTTCGATTCGTTCAAGGGGAGGTCATCGGTTGCGGGCTTGTCTGGAACATCCAGACGTTGGCGAAGCTGGGCAAGACCTGTGGACAGGCGGCTCTTCACCGTTCCGGGTGCCAGGTCGAGGGCTTGGGCGGTCTCTTCGGTGTTCCAGTCGAGGAGGTAGCGACACACCACTACCGAGCGATATTTGATGTCGAGAGCCATAAGCGCATTGTCCAGTTCATGGTCTGCGGTATTGGGCAGAGAGATGACTTCGTTGGCCCACGGCAAACGTCGGTTGAGCTTTCGGTGCCAGCTTCGAGCCCAATTCAAGCCCACTCGGTAGACCCAACCGGCGGGGTTGCTGTAGGTGGACACGTCGTCCCACCGGTCGTAGGCACGGGTCATTGCTTCGTCGGCGGCTTCTCGACCCCAGCCAGCGTCGCCAAGCGTGATGCTCAATGCTCGTGCGACATCTTCATAGGCTGATTCATAGAAGGTGGCGAAGCTTGCCGACGTCACACGAACCCGCTGATTCGAGGCCGAGAGAGCTGCGCTCGTTCGGTGTGGTTGAGGGCGCTGCGTTGGCGCCAAAGTAGCTTCCATGTCCCCTAAACGCTTAGCGGGCTGGTTTGGTTCGATCATTCGGAAAGAAATTCTCGGCGGAGGCTCTCGGCCTGAGTATTGCTCGGTGCCAGTTGGTCGATTCTTGCGAGGACTTCTTCGCCTTGGTCGAGGTCGCCCGACTCGAAATGCACAACGGCGAGGTTGATGAGCGGCTCGACACCGGTGGGGTCCAGCGCGGCCGCCCGAGTAAGCGCATCGATGGCCTCGGAAGGGTGACCGTCGAGCGCTCGAGCGATTCCAAGATGCATGAGCACCTGCGGGTGTCGCGGTTCAGCAACGGCGAGCTCTTCGAGGTTGGCCAGCGCTGTGGCGAGGTCTTCGGGTGCGTCGGTCCGGCGCGCGATCTCAAGCAACGTCGATGCGCGCTCAATGCGCAGCGCCGGGTCCACGGGAGAAATCGAGAGCCCATCGTCAAGGCTCTCGAGCGCGTTCGTGAAGCCCTCGAGGGTTCCGGCACGGGATGCGATTCTCGACGCGATGAAGTCGTAGCGAATTGAGTCCGGTCGCCGCGATCGGGCTTGCTCTGCGGCAACGAGTGCAGAAGTTGAGTCATCGGAGGTGATTGCGTTGGCTGTTGCGTGGTCGGCTGCGACGTCGGACAGCCCAGCGACCGCCGACATCGCAGCGAGGAACCCGGCGCCCAACATCGCCACCCGTCGACTTTGCGAAACGTACCGAAACAGCGGCGGCCGGTAGAGCCCGCTGCTCGGGCGGCGGGTGACAAGCACACCGGCAAAGATCCATAGCGCCGGATCCACTTCGGCCAGCGGAAACAACACCAGCTGTTGCAAGAGAGACCCGAGGACCGAGGCGGCCAGCGCCACATCGATGACTGCTTCAGCTCTCAAGCGCCGAATCGCAGTCACGCCAAGACCGCCGTACAGAAGAAGCAGGCCAAGGCCCGCAATGAACCCGCCAGTCAGGGTGGTGTCGAGTACGACATTGTGGGCCCTGTCTGTAAACACGTCGCGGCCATGGTCGATGACGTACTGGTCGTCGACGTGCTGGCCAAACACGATGCGATACCCCTCTGGTCCGTGGCCGGTAACACCGAATGTCGGAGTATCGGGGATAGCCCGCGCCGCGACCTGCCACTCGTCGATACGTCCGGCTACGACGCCGTCACCGATATCGGAGAGGGTGCCTAGGCGGGAACCCACCGGCGTCAACGTGATGAGCAGACCGAACGCTACGGCGAGGATGACACCGGTTCGAAGCATTCGCCGCTGCACCACGGTGGCTGCGGCTGC
>CALHTB010000003.1 GCA_938038785.1 uncultured Acidimicrobiales bacterium | reverse complement strand
ACTCGAAGGGGCCCAGGCACGCATCGGCCAGCTCGAAAGCGACCTCGACGCAGCCAACGCACGCGTCGGCGAACTCGAAGCAGCCAACGCACGCATCGCACAGCTTGAGGGTGACCTTGACGCAGCCAACGCACGCGCTGGCGAATTCGACGGGGCACAAGCTCGCGTCGCACAGCTTGAGGGCGACCTCGACGCAGCCAACGCACGCGTCGGCGAACTCGAAGCAGCCAACGCACGCATCGGCCAGCTCGAAGCCGAGCTTCAGGCAGCCAACGAACGGGGGCGGAATCTCGACGGAGCTCATGCACGCATCGGCGACCTCGAAGCTCAGCTAGCGGCTGCGAAGGCAGGCTCTGCTGATCTCGATGCCCTTCGTGGCGAGCTCGATGGCCTGCGCAGCGAACGCGATGCCGCCCAAGGTGAGGTCGATGGTGTCCGCAGCGAACGCGACGATGCCAATGCGAAGCTCAAGGCACTCCGTGCCGAGCTGGCAGCGGCTTCGACCGCAGGTGCCGATACCGATGAGCTCGAAAAGACAATCGAGCGCCGCAACGCCACCATCGCCGACCTTCGGGCTTCATTGAAGGGTTACCAGGACATGCCCGAGGGCGTGCAGCGGATGGCCTCGTGGCAGACCGGCGCCTGGAAGAAGGGCACCACCAAGCTCGGTACCGATGGCAGCGACCACGTCGACGACCTCAAGGTTGTCAGCGGTATCGGTCCGCAGATGGAAGAGCTACTCAACACGTTTGGCATCCAGTCATGGGAGCAGCTCGCTGCGCTCGATGACAAGGGTGTCGCTGCTGTAGACGGTGCGCTGACAGACTTCCCAGGACGAATCACGCGTGATGAGTGGGTCGAACAGGCCAAGGCCATCATGGAGAACGGCCACAAGCCAGTCGATCGTGCGCCAAAGAAGCGAGTCAAGAAGAAGCCAAGCTGGCAGAAGGGCACCACCAAGCTCGGCACGCCAGGAGCCGGCCATACCGACGACCTCAAGGTCATCAATGGCATCGGTCCAAAGATGGAAGGCATGCTGAACAAGTTCGGTGTGACTGCCTGGGAGCAGCTTGGAGCCTTGAAGAAGTCCGAGGTTGAAACGCTGAATGAGATGATCGAGTCCTTCCCGGGCCGCATCGAGCGTGACGAATGGGTTAGCCAGGCAAAGGGCTTGGTGAAGCGATTCCCAGACGTCAAGAAGCGTCCGACTCGTGAGACGTTCCTCAACAACTCCGGAGATGAGGACCCGTTCAACTAACCACCCTCGATTCCTTCCACCGTCCGGTCCGGGCTGACTGGGAGTGAATCGATACCGTTAGCTCATGATTCGAACGAGCCAGCGTTGCCGCCGCCGTGCTGTGACGCTGGCTCGATTCGTTTTGCTGACCGCAACGCTGTTTCTTGCAGGATGCACTGGTTCGAGTGAATCGTCAGCGAGCCAAGACAATGAGAGCGACGAGATCAACACAACGATCGCTCCCCAATTCGACCCCAACGGCTCAACATCGACATCGACGACGAGCACGACATCGCCCGAACCGTCACCAAGCCAAGGCGGTGCGCCCGACGTGAAGAACATTGGGGTGGACCTTCCCGGAAAGATCGTGCATCGCACCATCGGTGGAAGCATCCTGGTCTCCTCGCCCGATGGTTCCGAGACCGAGCTTTGGCATTCGATGGCCGATGGCCAAGCGCGCCAGCCCACCTGGTCAAGAGACGGCTCGCAGCTCGCCTGGTCAAAGATTGACCGAAGCGGATTCGCAATCGTGATCGCAACGCTGGCCGATGGCCCCGGTGCGGTCGTATCGATTCCCGTGCAATCGCCTGCCTTCTACTATTCGTGGTCGCCAGAGAGCGACTGGCTTGCCGCCCTACGCAATGGCCCTGGTGGAGGCCTAGAGGTTGCAATGCTCGATCTCGCGACGCAAGACATCCGCATCGCCGGTCGCGGGCAGCCGTTCTACACCGACTGGACTACCGACCAAGACCTCGTAGCCGCGGTCGCCGGTTCGACCCTGGTCGATATTCCCGCTGCTGGTGGCACACCGGCGTCCCAACGCGAACTCGGCAGCCCCCTCGGGGTCTTTCAAACGCCGGTCTCGTTGCCCAATGGAGACGTCATCGTCATGTTGCGGCGAGCGAACTTCAACGACGTCGTGCAACTGGCGGGCACAACGGCGACGACGCTCGCCCGAACCGACACCCCCGTGGCCCTCTCGGCCGATCCGCTCGGCGAGCGCTTGGCCGTGCTCGTCGGTTCGGGAGCGAACGACCCCGAGTTCATCTCGTTTCAGAACAACCCTGATGATGCCCAGACGCTCGATTCTGGCCGAGTGTCGATCATCGACCTACGAACCGGACAGATCGAAACACGACCTGAGACCAACATCGCGGCGATCAACTGGAGTCCCACTGGCGAGAAGTTGGCCATGCTCGAGATCGGCAACACGACAATGACGTGGCTCTTCACCGAGCCGGGTCAAGAGTCTCAGCGCAGCGTGCCCTTCGTGCCGACCGCCGAATTCGCAACGTCCTATCTCCCTTTCGCCGACCAGTACGACCGCTCCTCCACCTGGTGGTCGCCCGACGGCAAGGCCTTCGTGTTCGCCGGACAGGTAAACAACCAAAGCGGCATCTGGATCGACCGCCCCGAAGACAACCAAGCCCCCGCCTACCTAGCCGAAGGCGACATAGCCTTCTGGAGTAGTTAGTACTTCCCGGGCTGCGCCCTCCAGGGCTCAAATCCGTATGCCACTCGCTGCGCTCCCGGCTCCCTCGATTTCGCGCCTGCTGCGCCGGAGGCACCTTTACGTCGCTCGCCCCTCCCTCCTAGGGAGCTGACGAGTCCTCTATGCGTATACATGTGACACGTTGACTGGTTAGAGGTCCGTTTCGAAGCACTCGGGTCCGAATATCAGCAAAACCCGTGCAGATCTGCACGCCTTCAGCTGGTATTCAACGATCGCCGCTAGCGCCTACCGCACATAGGGAACATCGGACATCACGGTTCCCCGTGTCTGTCGCTTATACCCATGTTGGAATGCATGCCGCGTGCGGGAGTGAGGGACGAACGACCAGGCACCGCCTCCGGCGCAGCAGCAGGAATCTCGAAGAGTTCCCAGTATCGAGGAGCGCAGCGACAGATTGCGACCGCTGGAGGGCGAAGCCCGGGAATTACAACTCCGGGTCGGTGCAGCCGTCGAAGCCGCCGGTGCCGCTGCTGGATTCGTCGACGAAGTCGTCGAGGTAACCCGAGCCCGCATCGTTGGTGGTCTTCCAACGCATCAGCGCAACCGCGATTGCTTTGCCGTGGGCCCACTGGACGTCGTTGTCGACAAACAGCGCCTCTTCAGATGCGTTTGACAAATAGCCCGCCTCGGCGATCACCGAGACCACGCCGGGCGTGTACCGGTGGATGCCATAGAGGTCAGCGCCGTCATTCTTCAGGCGTGCGGAAACCCCATTGCGCCAGGTACCGACCCAATCAGCGTCGAACTCGGACAGCCGCTCGGTTAGCTCCTCGAACATGATTCCGCCGAGGCGGCGTGCTTCGGGGTTGCCTCCGTCGACGAACATCTCGGTGCCGGGGGTTGATTGCGGCCGCTTCGCCCCGCCGTTGTGGTGAATCGAAACGAACGCGTCGGGCATCAAAGCGTTAGCGATCTCAGCACGTGAACGCAGCGGCATCCGAATGTCCGTGCGGCGGGTGAGCAGAACGGTGTAGCCCGCTTCCTCGAGGTACCACTCGACAATTTCGGACACTCGAACATTCAGTTCCTTTTCGAGCGCTCCGGCGGGACCAACCGCGCCCGTCTCAGAACCTCCGTGGCCCGGGTCGAGTACGAAGTCGACGGAAACAACACGATCACCGTCGCGCAACGTCACTTCGTTTCCACATGGGGTGAGCGCACGCCAGCCGCCATCGGAGCCTGCGCCGATAACCGGCAGCACCACACCGTTGGGACTGATGACGACGCCACCCTCACTGGCCGGTGCGGCTTCGGTCGTGGTGGTGGGCGCAGCGGTCGTAGTGGTTGAAGTCGTCGTCGTTGTTGAGGTCGTCGTTGAGCTGGTTGTGGTTGAGGTCGTCGTGGTTGTTGAGGTGGCTGGTGCAACCTCTTCGTCGGCCTCTTCGTCTGTCTCTACGGCATCTTCATCAGGTTCGTCGGCGATCTCGGTAACGCCGAGCACTCCGGTTCCGAGCTCGCCCTCAATCTGGCCGTCGCCGAGTTCGCCATCATCACTGGCGTCGTCGCTGTCACCGAACGGGTCAAATGCGTCGGCCAACGCGAGCTCGAGCGCATCCTGGTCCACAGCGGCCGATCCAGCCGATCCGTCGTTGGGCGTGATCATCTGACGAGGCGCAACAGATGGAGCCGCGGACGAATCAGCGATCGCGGCCCGGTCGCCAGCGGCGACCGATAGGAGTGTTGCGTCGGTTTCACCAATCGGTGGCACCGCAAGCAATGCGGTTATTGCGCAGAGCGTGCAAGCAGCTGCGGTGAAGATGTAACGCACGGGACCTCCGCGCCAATCGGCGCATACGAATACCTAGGGGTAAGTCAGGGGGTGGCCCCACTCCGTGTTCGAGATACTAGAAGACCGGGCGGGTCAATACTGGGACTTGGATCCCAGGACTTAGTCAGCGCCTGTTCCGCGGGTCGAGTCCCATGCAGAACCTTCGACGTTGCGGGTGTGCGGTTCTGGCGGCGGCTCGCGGCCGTCGAGCTCGGCATCGATGACATCGAGCTTCCAACGCGCCTTTGCGATCGAGATTCGGAGGTCGGCAACTTCGTGCCCGGTGTCGGCGTCTTGAGCCTTCTCGAACACCTCGCGATAGGTATCGCTGGCGTCGACAAAGCGGTCGCTTAACGCACGGTCGTTTTCGATGGTGACGCGTGGGTCGAGCTCGAGGATGAGGTTGCTCATCTCTTGGAGCTGCAGTTGGGTGTCACCTCGAGCGTCGGCGGTGTGCACCACTCGCTTCTTCTTCTTTTGCGACGAGCGCAGTGACGCCAGAGCGAGGATGGCGGTGATGATGCCGAGCAGGACGAACAGCCGATAGTCACCGAGAAAGCTGGTCTGGGCGGGTGGAGCAACAGGAATCTGATCGCCGAGTGCTGCCGCTGCCGCTGCCGCATTGGCAAACGAAGCTTCAGGGTTCGACCGATCAAAGTCGCTCAGTGACGAGCGGAGGTTTATGAATGGGCGGAAGGTGCTGGCTCCGCCAACATCGGCGCCAGTAACCAACAAGAGGGTCTCTGGTCCGCCGGCTTGGACGAGTGGCTGAAGTGTCGATTGTGCGAGCAATGCCGCTGCATTGCGATCGGGGTTGTCGACAACTTCGAGCGGTCTCGACGTGATCGCGAACGCGAACTCGTCGCCCCACTCGTCGACGACGGGTTGCATTTCGGCGGCAGACATCACCGAGTCCTCGTCCCACCAGCCCTGGTCGAGGACGCTGGCGATGATCTGAGCCTGCACCGCACTATCTGCCTGTGCGCCCGCGGAACCTGTAAACAATACGCACCCGAGGAAGCCCGCCACGATGGCCGCCCCCACTCGGAACAGCGGTCCACTATTTCGAGACCGCCCCATCACGCGCCGGCCTGCGCAGTGGGTTGCTCGTCTCCCCCATCAGCCGCGTCATTGTCAGCCTCGTCAGGGCCGTCGGAGTCAGCAACTTCCCGGTATTCGTCAGCATCTCGGTCGTCGATAAGTTCAACTCCGTCGATGTCTTCGCGGTTCAACGTCATCAGCTCGTCGTTGGTGGGGTCGTCGATCTCAACCATCCGAATGGCGTGACGAGATACCGCTGCCTCGAACAGGTTGCGAGCAGTACGTCCGTTGCCAAAACCGTGGCCCTTGTCTTGGGCAGCGAAGAACTCGAGCACAGCCTCTTCGCCCGTGTCGTCGAGGTGATACTCCTGGCCTCCTGCAATCAAGCTGAAGATCTGGAGCAACTCTTCGTCGGTGTAGTCCTCGAACCCGATCGTTCGCGGGAAGCGAGACTGCATGCCCGGGTTGGCCTGGACCAGGTCGGACATCTCGTCGGGGTAGCCCGCCAAAATGACGACAACCCGGTCTCGGCGATCCTCGACCAGCTTGACGAGCGTGTCGATGGCTTCTCGGCCAAAGTCCTTCTCGCCGCCGCGGGTAAGCGAGTACGCCTCGTCAACGAGAAGCACGCCCTGGTCGGCACGATCGAAGAGTTCGTTCACCTTGGTGGCTGTTTGCCCAACGAAGCCCGCGACCATGCCCGAGCGGTCGGTCTCGACCAGATGGCCCTTGTCGACCACGCCCAAGCTTCGGTAGATCTGAGCGAGAAGACGAGCAACCGTCGTCTTTCCCGTGCCGGGGTTGCCCACGAAGATCAAGTGTCGGCTCGAATCGGGCACCGGCAAACCCCGTTCGGCTCGCAACTTCTGCACTTTGAGCAACGCAGTGACGAGCTTGACCTCTTCTTTGACAGCGTCCAAGCCCACCAGCGCATCGAGCTCGTCGAGGAGCTCGTCGATCGGGCGCTCTTCGGGGAGTTCCTCCTCGGTTGGCGGCGCTGCGACTCCCGGGGCGGCGGGCCCGCCAGTGGTAGCCACCGAGGCGCCCGAGTTCACGTTGCCGCTCTTCATGGTGCGCAGCAGCATCGATCGGAACTGCTCGACACCACTGAGCTCGAAGCGCGACGTGTAGTCGTCGAGCCCGATCGCAGTGTGTGCCATTCGAAGTGCTTGCTCGTAGTAGACGCTCGAGTATGCGGTTCCACCTTGCTGATCGGCGGCGACGAGCGAGTTGAACAGACCCGACGGCTCGTTGATCCACGATCGTTTGCCGGTGATAATCCCTGCCGCTCGCACATCGGTGGGCTTGGTCTCGGGCGGAAGCAGCTCGGGAAAATGCTGCTCGAGGGCAACGATAAACGCCTCGAGCTCAAGGTCGGAATGGCTATCGTCGCAATCGATAAATGCCGCCGAACAGTTAAACGCATCGAGCGCAAGGTCCTTGCGAAGCTGCTCGGCCGGACGACGCAACGTCGTGTCGGTTATCGGTTCGAGCGTCGCCATAAGGGTGTCGATAAAGGCGTCGACGGCCGCAGCAAGTCCAAGATCTGTTTTCGACATGGCGTCAGCTTACGCCCGGCTGTTTCGCACTGTGAGGTTCTGCGCCTGGTGCCCTAGGCTCGCCTGGTGACCAGCGCTGACAATCCACTCGATCTTCGTAGCGACACTGTTACTCGCCCAGGCCCAGACATGCGTGCTGCCATGGCTGACGCGACCGTGGGTGACGATGTATGGGGCGATGACCCGACCGTCCATCAGCTCGAGGCTTATACCGCGTCGCTGTTGGGCAAGGACGCTGCGTTGTTCGTACCGAGCGGAACTCAATCGAACCTCTGCGCTCTGCTCGCCCACTGTCAACGGGGCGAGGAGTACATCGTTGGACAGAACGCCCATACCTATAAGTACGAGGCCGGTGGAGCTGCGGTGCTGGGAGGCATCCAACCCCAGCCGATCGAGTTTGAAGCTGACGGCACCCTCGATCTTGACGAGGTCCGCGCAAAGATCAAGCCCGACAACGAGCACTTCGCAATGACCAAACTACTGGCGCTCGAAAACACCGTCGATGGCAAGGTGCTGCCATTGTCATACATGACCGAAGGGCGTGCGTTGGCCGACGAATTTGGCCTCCGCTATCACCTCGACGGTGCCCGGGTTTGGAACGCCGCAGCCGCGCTCGGCATCGACGTTGCCGAAATTGCCGAACCCTTCGACAGTGCCTCGGTGTGTTTGTCAAAGGGGCTCGGTGCTCCAGTGGGCAGCGTGCTGGTTGGCTCGGCTTCGTTCATTGCAGCGGCAAAGCGTTGGCGAAAGATGCTTGGCGGCGGCCTCCGCCAAGCTGGCATCTTGGCGGCAGCAGGAATTTATGCGCTCGACAATCACCGCGCTCGCCTCGTCGACGATCACGCAATGGCACAGCGGATGGGCGATGCGCTGGACACGGTTCCAGGGGTTGCGACCACCGCAGTGAACACCAACATGGTCTTCTGCGACTTCTCGGGCTACGACGGCGACGCGCCGGCCCGCTTTGCCGAACACAACATCTTGGCTGCGGTTGGTCCCGCTGCCAGCAGGCTCGTCGCCCACCTCGATGTACCTACCGATGCCCCTGAACGCCTGGTCGCGGCGCTCACCTAGCACCCGTCCAGGGCCGCTATTGCGGCGCTAGCGGGAGCGTTTGGTTTCGAAGTTCCGCTGTCCCATCTGTAGCTCTCCGATGCGAGGTGCGTTCGGTGCAGAAGGTCTGGGGCGAATCTGGGCCGTTTGACCTGCATTTCTGTCACATTTTCGTCCGATATACGAAGTATGAGTTTTCTTCGTCGCAGAGGAGCGTTCCTCGGATTCTTCGCTGCAGTGTTGGTGGTTTTTCTTGGCCTCGCCGCCACTGTTGGGCTCTCCCGATCTTCTGAGCAGCCAGCATCGGCGGCAATCGGGACGGGCGGGCTGCCGCCGGACATGCCGCGCCGAAACCTGCCAAAGGTCCTCGATGGCACCGTTCGCGACAGTGCACGAGTTGGCGACGCCATCGTTGTCGGCGGCGACTTTACCCAGATCCAGCGCCCGAACGGACAGATCATCAACGTGTCGGGTGCATATGCCTATGACATCAACTCGGGTTCGCTTATCCAATCGTTCCTGCCGACGTTGACGAAAACTACCGGTTCACCCGAAGTCCTCGCAGTTGAACCTGCTGGTCCCGACTCGGTGTTCCTTGCGGGCAAGTTCGGAACAGTCAACGGCCACGTTCATCGCCGGCTCACGAAGATCACCATCTCAACGGGTGCGGTCGACCGTGCCTTCACGGCCAACTTCAACGGCCCGGTTCGCGATGTGGTCGTAAAGAACAACCGTCTGTTCGCTGGTGGCGAGTTCACCCGAGTGAACCGCAACGACCGTCTTGGCCTGGTCGAGATGAATGCAACGACCGGCCTCGTCGATCCGAACTTCCGTCGAGACATCACCGGCAGCACCCATGTTGCTGGCGAACCCTTTGGCCCGAAGTACCTCGGCATCACGCCGAACAACATTCTGGTTATTGCCCACCGTGCAAAGTTCGTCGCTGGACAAGAACGTCGAGGCATTGCCCTGATCAACCTTGCCAATGATGCCGTCATGCCATGGCGCACCAACTTCTGGGAAGACTCAGCCATTCACACCGTCGATGCAGAGGTTTCCCCAGACGGCACCTACATCGTGGTAGCCGGCGATGGTGGCGACTTCCCGTTCTGGGGTCGCGACTCGGCAGTTGCGTTCTCGCTGACCGCTCCTGGCCAAGGCAATCAACAACCTAAGTGGATCGCACGAAACTTCGACTCGACGTACGCCGTCGGTATCTCTGACGAGGCGGTATTCCTCGGCGGCCACTTCTGCTGGGTTGAAAGCGCTTCAGCTCCCGACCCGTATCCCGGTGACGGTGAGTTCTCGAACAACAACAGCTGCTTTGGCACCAACCCGGCCGGCCGCTTCGCCCCCGATGTTGTCAACCGCGACCAGATCGCCGCTGTCCATCCGGACACGGGCCATGCCCTCGATTGGGACCCGGGAAGCGACGGGCTCGAAGGAGTTCTTTCGATCGAAGTGATCGGACGCGGCCTGCTGGTCGGCCACGACGGCACCTTCCTTGGCCGCGATGGCAACAAGCGCCGTGCATGGGATGTTGGCCGACACGGCTTCTTCGACATCGCCATTCCTGACGGCAGGAACACCTCACTCGCCGTGGGCGAGCCAGTGACTGGTCTCTGCAATGGCAAGGTCCCCACCATGACCGGCACCGGACTCGACGACACCTTGGTTGGCACGGACGGAGACGACGTAATCCTCGGCGGTCATGGCCGTGACGTCATCGACGGTGGCGGTGGCAACGACACGATCTGCGGCGGACGCGACAACGACCTGATCAACGGTGGCCCAGGGAATGACGTGCTCTTCGGAAACGAAGGCGCCGACCGTGTCAACGGTGGCTTCGGCAACGACGATCTGCGCGGCGGCTACTGGAGAGACACCCTCAACGGTGGCCCTGGCAACGACGTCCTCCGTGGCGGCCGTGGCACCGATGTATTGCTTGGCGGTCCCGGTGCTGACACTGCCTATGGCAACGACGGTATGGACTTGATCAACGGTGGCCCCGGAAACGACAAGCTCTACGGCCAGCAGGGTCGAGATCGTGTCGAAGGCTCGAGCGGTGCCGACATCGTCAGCGGCGGTATTGGCGGCGACCGCTGCGCCGGAGCGATCTTCGGCAGACCAGACAACCCCGGCGACACCCGCCCGGGCTGCGAACGCCGGTAGACACACCGTCATAGGGCGCGAGTAGGTTGGCCACATCGCTACTGACGCCTCTGGTAACTCCATTTCCCCACGACCTGAGCTTGTGTACGGCCTCGACATCGAGACCGATACCGAACTCGGGGGGCTCGACCCCGAGCACGCACCAATCGTCGCGGTTGCACTGTGCGGTGACGGCTGGAACATCGTGTTTGATGGAGATGAAGTCGACGTATTGCGAGATCTTGACGAGGCCATCGCCCGTCTCGATGCGGGGGTGCTAGTTACCTGGAACGGGTCGCGATTCGACCTGCCGTTCATCTCCGATCGCGCTCACCGTATTGGCATCGAGCTGGGCCTACGCCTTTCTCCCGATGGGTATCATCGGTCTCGCCATGAGCCGCTCCCTGGGCACACCGGCGGCTACATCGCTTCGTGGCACGCGCACCGACACCTCGACGCCTACATCGTCTACAGGGCAGACGTCGGTGCGTCGCTAGGGATTCCCTGTGGTCTCAAGCCATTGTCTCGAATGCTCGGTCTATCGCCCGTCGAGGTCGATCGCACGGCTATCCACGAGCTGTCGGCCGAACAACTCAACGCCTATGTTGCAAGCGACGCAGAGCTAACTCGCGAGCTGGCGTTGCGACGGTGGCCAACAGCATCACGGGCGATCGACGACCATGTACCCAGCACTGCCGCCTCTAACCACGATGAAGCGATAGCGATACAACGAATAGGCACTCGCTCCTAGACGATTGATGATGGCGATGATGGCGGCGGGGACGGTGGTGCGGGCTGCTGTAGCGGCGGTTGTGATTCTGGCTCGGGCTTCCATCCATGGTGTTCGAGGTAGAACGGCGATTTCTGCCACGTAAATGCGATGAACTGAATGCCTATGGCAACGACCGCGCCTCCAACGCCGACGGTGTCGTCAAGAGCAGTCGTTGGATCGTCGTCGAACACGAAGAGGGTCAGCTCGTTGGACTGTGTCGCTGCTTCTGCCAGAAAAAGGAAGATGAAGAAATTGTTGAGCCAGTGGATTGCCAAAGCTGCCTCCATCCCCCCGGTGCGCATGATCAGGTACACGATGAATAGCTCGGACAGAACGAAGTACGGAACGACCAACCAGAGCAGGTCGTCCAGGTCAGGGTTCCCAATGTGGAGCCACACAAAGGCACCGGTGATGAGCACCGGTGCGAGCCACCACAGCGCCGTTGCCGCCCCGAGCTGACGAAAGAGAAAGCCCTTGAAGAACACATCTTCGCTTGAGGTCTGGAACAACGTCAGCGCTGCTAATGGAACGAACAAAAGCACATGCTCGCTCCTGAACCCCGCAAAGCGCACCCCTCCTTCGACCCAAGGCAAGGAGACCAGAACCCCGACGATCGCGAGGGCGGCTTGCAGGACTAGGCACTTCACGACAATCGACCAGCGAAACGGCTGCAGGGGTACCAGCAGAGATTTGACTGACCGGCCGTGGACCAAAGTTCCCGCAATAGCCGCTGGCCATAGGACGGCCCCGACCATCGCTAGCTCACTCATGAACAAGGCGGGCTCTGTTTGAACCTCCACGCTCTCGGAGTTGATCAGATCGACGGCCTTCCCAGCCCATGCGAAGCCCAGTTCCCGGAGTACGGACAGCGCAATGATCAGAGCGCCGATTCCGACAAACCCTGCAATCGCGGCGGTGGCTAAGCTCGCAAGAATCCAGTGCCACTCCCACCGCCCGTGTCGCTGAGATAGGAAGAATGTCGACCGCCTGAACACAACGACCTCAATCGATTGGTGTGTAGTTCGCAACCTCGTGATGGGGAGTGTCGAGGTATACCTTGGCTTCGGGGACGCCACCGAAGCGTCCACGACTCCAACGCACTTCAATGTGACCTTCGATTGGTTTGCTTGCGCCGTGGAGTTCGGCTCGCCAGCGGACCATTGGTTGGCCCATGGCGTCTGCCCACACATCGAAGGCCCGAATCGAGAACTGTCGACGAAAGTCGCTGGGTGTGCCCACCCGAAAGCGAAGCGGCGTACCGTCCGACGAGGCGCCGAGCACAAAGTAGGGAGCCGGCTGAAACCGGAGCAACCGCCACAACATCAGCTCTTGGTCGGCCTTGTCGACCAGGTTGTCTTTCCATCGGTGTGCGGTGGCCACCGACACAGCGTTGACGAAGTCGCGGTAAGGGCTGGTGAGCTCGTCGGGCCAAGCGCCACGGGTTGGGAGCGCGTCCTTCAAGCGAAGCCGCGATTCGCCATCGAGGTTTGTGACGCACTCGGGCATGCCGTCGAGCTCGGTAGCAGTAATGCTGCTCTGGTAGAGGTCTTGGTACGCCTCGGGCGCTATCTCGATAAACCAGTCGGTGCGATCGCCACGACGTTCGGCTAAAAGTCGGTCAAACACATGGCTAGGCGAAACGTTGAAGAGGATGTCCGACCCGTATTTGCAGCTGATGAGGTAGACGTGGTCGACGCGCAGGTCAGCAGGAATTTGGTCGTAGCCGGGAGGCCGGCCTGGGCCTTGCCATTCGACCCGATCGGGAACTCGGCCCCGTAACCCGTCGTTCGATTCGAGGAACCGTTTGCCGTGCTCCCATGCGGTAGCGAACTCGGCTGCCGAGTCGCCCAATGTGAGTTCGTCAGAGAGCAGGTCGTATTCGTCGTCGGTGACGTTCAGCAACCAGTCGGGGCGTACCGCGAGCGCTCTGTCGACGCTGGGAAAGCCCAGCATTGCCAGACCGGTGACGATCTCGGTGATCTTGGTGCGGGAGGAGGCCACGGATTTCTGATGTCGACTTCCGTTAGTCCCGGTAGAGCGGAGCGAACTGCAGCTGCGCGCCGATGAGGTCGCTGGGCAGGTCGTCATCTGAGTAGACGTGTAGGTGGGTGTAGACATCGATGGCGATGCCGGTGGTGTCAATCCACTCGACAACAGCGTCGGCCCAGCGTTCGTCGAGCAAGGCCTTGCGCATTCGATCGCGAGCTTTGGGGTCGAGGTCGGTTGGTACGGATCGGGCGACAACCTCGAGCGCCAATAGACGCTGGAGGATGTCGATCGAATCGGCTGCGTACACGATCGGCGGTTCTTCTCGAACCACCGCGTAAGCAACTGCGCTCATGCGCCTCGGGTGTGGAACCGCTCGGCGATGTCCTTGGCCGACCAGTAGCCGGGAAGCGGCTCGGTGGCACCGTCTTGGGCGTAGCTGCGAAGGCGATGCACGCCTGCAGCAGTGCCAGTGTCGCCAAGGTCGAGGCTGTCGTCGGGATCGTCGAAGATCTCGATGGCATCGAAGATGGCCCACGGCCCAACAGCTCGCATGGCTCGGTCGCCTTCGCTCGACTTACGGGGAAGGTGCGATGTGAGCACTAGCAGGCGCGTGTCGGGGTGCGTGGTCTTGAGCACGTTGGCTCGACCGAGCATCTTCCACAAGGTGTCGGTGCGCATCAGGCCAGGACGGCTGCTGGTGAAGGCTCCGGACATGTCGACGTAGTAGCGGAACTCGCCCGCCTGGTCGGTGATCTCGAAGTTCAGCTGCAGGCCGGTGCCTTTGACCTTCACCTTCTCACCAATGATCTCGAAGCCGGCCTCGGTGAGCGCCTCTTTGGCGAGGTCCTGGGCCTTCTTACCTTCTTTGGTCGCTCGAGCTTGGAAGTGCTCGACGCGCTCTTCAATATTTTCGGGGACTTGTAATGTCGGCAATGGTTCATCTCCTGCTGATACGACAGGCCGGTGTCGTCGCCGAGCCTGTTCTGCGGTGACCCGTTCGCGGGCCAGTTCGATGTAGTCGGCGTCGAGGTCAAAGCCGATTCCGGTGCGTGCAGTACGGGCTGCAGCTACCACGGTTGACCCCGAGCCAAGGAAGGGGTCGAGGACGACGTCGCCCTCGAAAGTGTAAAGATCGATAAGTCGGCGGGGGAGCTCGACTGGGAACGGAGCGGGATGGCCGATACGACGGGCTGACTCGGGGTCGATACGCCACACGTCGAGGGTGGCCTCCATGAACTCATCAGCGCTGACGCTGCTTCGGTGGGGAAGGCCTGCGCCTTCGCGCTTGGCCGGCTTGACCGCTCGGTCGAAGCGACCCTTGCTTGCAATGATGACGCGCTCGGTGATGTCACGAAGGACGGGGTTGGTGGCCGACCGGTACGAACCCCAGGCCAACGAACCCGAGGCGCCTTCGGCCTTGTGCCAGATGATCTCGCCGCGCAACAACATGCCAAGGTCGTCCTGCAAGATGCTGATGACATCGGCCGACAGCGAGCGGTATGGCTTGCGACCGAGGTTGGCCACGTTGATGGCCATGCGCCCACCGGGCTCGAGTACTCGGAGGCATTCGGCGAACACGTCGCGCAGCATCTGGAGATAGTCGAGGTAGGTGGTTGGAATGGCCGGGGTGCGATCGCGATCGCCAACCACAGCTTGCTCGTATTCCTTGCCAACAAAGTACGGAGGTGAGGTAACGACAAGAGCGACAGAGTTGTCGGGGACAACCTCCATGAAGCGGGCGTCGCCGTGAACACACCAGTCATCGAGGCCAACCGATTTAAGCGAAGGCAACGGGTTCACCGTTTCATCGTCGGAGACCACCGGCGGGGTGAAACGAGAATAGAACTCGGTGGCGTCGTGACTCTCGCGACGACCAGCACCAAACGCTTGGGTGGCTGTTGCACCCTTGCGTTGGGAGTTGCTGCGTTGGGAGCTCGTCTCGGACTCGCTCTCCTTTGTGGGAGCGGTCGGAGCGTCGGTTGTGGGAGCGATGGGTTCCACGGATGGAGCCTTTCGGAGATGGATCATGAATTTGGATGGTCCTCTGGCGTTGTAACCAGTCTCCGACCGCTCGGGGACATGCTACGAACTGATGAGCAACAACTTAGGGATGGGGTGTGACACGATCCGTCGAGCATCTCAGAACCGTTGATTTCTCATTGGTTGTGCCCCACATAGTCGGCAAATGCTGGCGCGAGCCGCGTGAAGAACACTGGCTCGGCATGTTCGATGGCGGCGAGGGTGCGCCGAGTCTCGAGTGCGGGCAGTTTCTCCCGAGATCCGACAAAGCGAACCCAGCCTCGAAGCAAGGCCGGGAACATCGACGCGCGGGTGGGGTCGGCGAGTTCGATTCTGTCAAGGATGTTGGCCAGGAACAGCTCGGCCCGGTCGGAGTCCCATTCGAAGATCAGACAGTTGCCGTGTGTGCCCGCAAACCACGCAA
Organism: uncultured Acidimicrobiales bacterium; assembly: GCA_938038785.1. GTDB lineage: Bacteria > Actinomycetota > Acidimicrobiia > Acidimicrobiales > SHLQ01 > SHLQ01. Next base: position 11,932 of record CALHTB010000003.1, on the reverse strand, counting down.
TGTGATCGAGCAGGTCGGACGTTTCATAACTGTCCCATCCAGACCCGAACGGCGAGTCGTAGAAGGCATCGACAATCTCGGACATCTCGTCGATGTTCGGCCACAGCGCCGACGCGAGATTCACGCTCATCGACTTGGCGTCAGCCAGCGAGCTTTGGGAGTTGCGGAGATCGGTCATGTGAGGTGGTGCTGCTTTCTTTGGTGTGGATGGTTGGTGTGCATGGTGGTGCGGGATTATGCAGGGGCAGGCTGACCAGCGCCCCGAAGGGTTGAGGGTTGGGTTTGGTTGTTTCACGCCGTTGGGGTTGGGCGGTTGGTGCGCCTCCGGCGCCGCTGCGAGCGCAACCCGCTTACAAACAGGCCTTACCGCCGGTCTGGACTGACCGAGCGCCGGGGAGGATGACGGTTGTGTCATTCGTGGCGGACTTTGTGGGTGCAGTTGGTTGTTTGGTTTGGGCGGTTCTCGGCGCTCGGCGGGTTGTGTGATGGTGTTTCGTTGGGGGTGGCGGGTCGGAGTTTCCAGAGGCCTTTGGTGTTGCGGTAGAGGGTTTGGTTGGTGTCGTGGATGTAGTGGTGGCAGTCGGTGCACACGAGCGCGAGTTGTTCGATGTTGGTTTCGCCTTGGTCGGGGGCGGTCCACGGGATCAGGTGGTGGGCTTCACACTCGGCGATGTCGGCGCGGCAGCGGACACAGCCTTTGTCTCTGGCGATGAGCCCCCGGATTTGGGCGGGGGTGGCGTATCGGTGTTCGCGTCCGTGGTGCAGGACTTCGCCGTTTTTGTCGAACACGGTGGCGGCGATGGTGCCGGTGCACATGTAGCGGGCCAACACCGTTTTGGGGGCGAGGCTGCCGTCAGCGAAGTAGGCGTTGTGTTTCCCGGCAACGAAATCGTCGAGCCGGACCCACAGGTTGATCCGGGCACCGGACCCCTTCAACCCCACCTTGCCCGACCCCGAGTTGTTGGTGCTGTTGGTGTTGGTGAGGGTTTGGTGGGCGGCGTCGAAGAGTCGTTGTTTGCGGGTGCGGGGGTGTTTAGCTTTGGGGAGGTCGCGGCCGCCGTCTTTGCGCCAGAGTTTGCGGGCGGTGGTGTTGAGGTCGTTCCAGATTTCGTTGATGGATTCGTCGTCGCCTTTGATCAAGATGGCTGAGCAGTCGTCTTTGGTTCTGAATTTGGTGGCTTCGCGGCGGCGTCGTTGCCTGCGGTTGCGTTTGTCGGCGGGGGTGTCGCCGTCACCGGGGTCGTTGTGGTCAGCAGCCCATCGTTTGGCGATGTTGTTGGCGTCATCGGGCGACGAATGTTTGATCTCGTCGATGAGTTCTTCACTACACGCAGCGTCGCCACCGGTTTTGGCTGCTGCGTCGGCGATGGCGTCGACTTGTTCGGGGCCTAACTCGCCTGAGGCGAGATCGTTGGCGAGGTCGGGGTTCTCGTCGACCGCGTTGGCCCGTTTGACTCGTTTCTTTGTTTCGGATTTGGTGGAAGGCCGGCCCTCACCGGCGAGGCGTTCGTTATCGCGGTCAGACGCGCCGGTGGCTTTGTTACGGGCTAATTGTTCGGCTTCGAACGCGAGCAGCCAGTTCTGATACTTCGTACCGCGCACCACCGCGTCGGTAACCGGCAACGTTCGTAACGCACCCAACACCAAAAGCATCGCTTGGTCGATATCGGCACCCAAACCAGCAGCCGTGCCAACAGAGTCAGCAGAGCCAGCCGTGCCAGTAGCGCCGGTGGTGTTGCCCGTTTCTGGGTCAAAGTCGAGGACAAGATCCTCTGCAAACGTCATAACCAGAACACTAGTTCGGGGGTGTGACAGTCTGATTTTCGCTCGGACTTCCGCCGAGATCCGCGGACACCGACATGGTCGTCCGCTCCGCCTCCCTCCCCTCTAGCGCTTGGACCAAAGCGATGTTTCAGCTCGGAGAGATGAAACTCGAGTTCGGGGAAGCCCGCCAGGGGCTGAGCCGATACCGCTACGCGAGCTTCGCTCTCCTACAGCGCTTGGACCAAGCGATGTTTCAGCTCGGAGAGATGAAACTCGAGTTCGGGGAAGCCCGCCAGGGCTGAGTCGATACGACTTCCACCGAGATCCGCGGACGCCGACACGCTGGACAAGAAACTGCTGCGTCGGTATTTTGTGAACGGATTCACAAACTATCGAGGAGCGCGCTATGGCCAGTCCAGCTGTCGATCAGTGGCTTCTCGACGCAGCCCGCCGACAGGTCAGCAACTTTGCGACCGAGCTCAGAAGCGTGAGCGACCCGGCGACCCAGGTGCCCAACCTCGAGTGGACCGTGGCCGAGCTCGGCCAACATGTTGCGGGGTTGCCCTGGCACTTCCAAGACCTCCACGAGGCTGGCCCAAACTTCGAACGTCCGAACAACTGGGCGGCCTGGAGCGACACTCGCCGAGCGCACGTCACGACCGAGGACGTCAACGACCTGGCGACTCTCATCGTTGACGGGTTTGACGCCCTCTTCGCCGACCTCGCCGATGGCGACAACCCGCGTTGGTTCTATGGGGCTCAGACCTCCCCCGCCACGATTGCCTCGATGTCGCTCAACGAAGCGGTCATGCACGGGCGCGACCTCGCGGCGGTCACCGGATCAACCCCGCCGATGCTCAACACACGTGAAGCGCACGCTGTGGCTGAGGCGACCGCGTTGAACACGAGTGTCTTCATCGACCCGGACAAGGCGGCGGCCCAGCCTGACGGTGTGTACCACGTGAAGTTCCGCGGCGGGAAGAGCTTCACCTTCGCCAAGGCAGGGCCGGATCTCATCGTCACCGAGGGCAAACCACTGAGGGCCGACGCGCACCTCAGCGCAGATCCCGCGATGTTCATGCTCGCGTCGATGGGCCGGATTGGGCAGGTCCGGGCAGCACTGTCGGGGAAGATGTTCAGCTATGGCCGCAAACCCTGGCGTTTGCTCGGCCTCGAAAAGATGGTCGCCGACGGCGTCTAACGGACCTCGCGTAGCGAACGTGACAGCAACGTGGGGATCTCGGCCGGAAGTGCCGAGAAGCTACAGGTGAGCGAAGCTCGCGTAGCGAACGTGACAGCAACGTGGGGATCTCGGCCGGAAGTGCCGAGAAGCTACAGGTAAGCGAAGCTCGCGTAGCGAACGTGACAGCAACGTGGGGATCTCGGCCGGAAGTGCCGAGAAGTAACTGTCATACCCCAGCGCGAGAATGGTCGCACCTTCTCGCAACGGCTTGCCGTCGCCTCACATCACACCGCCTGCGCTACCAGCGCTGGTTTCGAGGTCGACCATGTCACTGCAGCACTTCAATTCACGCGAGCCCAATCCGTGCCCGCTCAATGCCCGGCAGTCGGTTCTGCGGCCGCTGGCACTGTGGTGTCTTGACACCTTCAGCGAGGACCATCCAATGCTCGTTGGCATCCACCTGGCGGCCGACAAGGTTCACTTCAACCCGGTGCAGCTGTCCGATGAAGATCCGCTCACCGACCTTGGGGGCCTTGCAGCACCGTTGGATTGGGACGTGCTCGTGGTCGTTGCTACGACGAGCACGCTCGACTCGCCACACTCGGGCGGCACGATCGCCCATGCCGTCGACCGTTTCGGCGGGTCGGCCACCGAGCTCGACGATTGGTGCGGTCGCCGCCGCTCGTTGCATACCCTGCGCGGCTCGCTTCACTCCACGATGCAAGCCATGTTTGATCATCCATGACACAACAAATCGGGCATACCGGAGATATGAACGAATGCGAACTCCAGGGGCAGGTGGTGTTACTCGGGCGGCGGTGCCAGATACGATCTCGACGTGTCCGAAAATCGTCCGCGCCCTACCCCAGGCCCCACGCCTCGGAAGGACAGCGATCCCCTGAACTATGTGGTGGATCGCCGCAAGGTCATGTTTGGCCTCAGCTTCGGCGCTATGGCCGCTGCTGGCACTCGCCATCTCGATACTTCGTTTGGTCTCTCGAGCCCCGATGAGGTTGTTGCTGGTGCCGTCGAAGATCTTGCTGAAACGAGCGATACCCCGATCACGACCGAACCACGGGCCTTTGGCGAAGCGCCCGCTGCGGACACACCGTTCGACGCTCCAGTCCTCGACGAGTCAGCTCGCCTGGCCCCAGGCCAGTCCGCCGATGTTGTCTTCACTGGCGGCCGGATCATCGATCCTGAGACGGGCTTCGACCGCGTCGCCAATGTGGCGATTGTGGGCAACCAGATCGTCGAGATTTCCGACCAGCCAATCGAGGCAGCTCGCACGATTGCGATCGACAACAAGGTGCTCTCCCCCGGCTTCATCGACATCTTGAGTTACGAGCCAAACGGCTACGGCGAATGGTGGAAGGTTGCCGACGGGGTGACCACGAACGTAGGCATGCACGGTCTTCGATTTGATGCGGGCGAGTTCTACAACGAGTGGACGAACGCTGGTGTGCCGATCAACTTTGGCGGTGCGGTACACAACTCCTTTGTCCGCCAGCAGGCAGCGAGTCTCGAAATCTCCCAGTCGCCCGACCCTGCGCAGCTACAGACCATTGGCGCTGCGATCGAGGCACAGGTGCGTTTGGGCTTTCTCGGCATTCACACCCAACCCGAGTACACCACGGGCGTAAGCCCAACCGAGCTCCTCGACATGGGGGCGCTGGCCGGCCGGCTCAATGTGCCTCTGTGCGTGCACGCCAGGTTCAGCGACAACCAGGCGCCGGGTGTCCAGGCCGAGGCTGTGACCGAGCTGATCGACGTCGCCCGCAAGACCGGATGCCATGTGCATATCGAGCACATCAACTCGACCGGCGGCACGGGGCGTATGGCAGAAGCACTCGGACAGATCGAGAACGCACTCGCCGAGGGTCTTCGCATGACGACGTGCATGTACCCGTACGGGTTCTGGGCCACGTACCTCAAGGCCGCTCGATTCGACAACTGGCAAGAGAAGTACGGCATTAGCTACGACAGCTTGCAGGTAGCCGGCACCAACGAGCGGCTGAACGAGGCCACCTATCAGCAGGCACGCGACGTAAACGCCCTGACCGCGGCGTACGCAATCCCCGAGGCCGACCTCGACCTCGGAATCCAGGCACCGTTCATGATGATCGGCTCTGACGCCATTCTCGAGCGCCCACACAACAACCACCCCCGCGCCACCGGCTGCTTCTCTCGCACGATCTCGGAGTTCGCCCGCAGAAAGGGACTCATCTCACTGCCACAAGCGCTGGCCATGATGACCGTTCGACCTGCCGACCTCTTGTCGATCAGCTCGCCGCAGATGACCCGCAAAGGGCGCATCCAAATCGGTGCCGACGCTGACATCTCCGTGTTCGACCCGCTCACTATCCAGGATCAATCGACGATCGAGAACCCGGCGCAAGAGTCCATTGGGGTCGAGTACGTGTTTGTCAACGGCACCGAGGTCCGCAACCCCGATGGCAACGTCACCACGGCGTTGCCGGGTGTATCCATCACATCTCAACTCGTATGACCCCAAACCACGATCGGATCACGTGGACCCTGACGCTGGTCTTCTTCGCCCTCGGTGGCGTGTGGTTGGCTTCGTCGTTCTTCTCAACACCATCCACAATCGGGGCAGACGCCGCACCAGATTCTGCGAGTAGTGACAGCGAGGCGACCGACGATGTTGCACAAGCCGACGCCACCGCCGCTGCGACTGAAGACAGCGCCCCCGATCGGGCTCAGAGTTTCACCATCTCGGTTTCAGGCGACATCATCATCCACGAGCGCGTCGGCCAAGCAGCCGAGGTTTCGCCGGGCGTGTACGACTTCAACCCCCTGTTCGCCCCGGTGCAGAACCTCATTGCCAGCCGCGACTTCTCGATCTGCCATCTCGAAGTGCCGATCTCGTCGACCAACCAGGATCTGTCGTTCTCGAACGCGGCGTTCCGAGCTCCGATGGAACTGCCCGCTGCCCTAAAGGCAGCCGGGTTCGATTCGTGCTCGCTAGCGTCGAACCACGCCTGGGACTCTGGCGTGTCGAGCGTGACCTCCACCATCGACCAGCTCAATGCCGTGCAACTCCCTCACGTGGGTATTGCCAACAGTGCCGAAGAGGCCGCAAAGAACTGGCAGTTCAACGTGCTCGGTAACATCCTTGGCCATCTCAGCTACACCTACGGCCACAACAACCCCGATGAGGCCAACGGCGGGGTGCCCGCCTATGCGGTTGCGGTGATCGACGAAGCCACGATCCTCGCCGATGCGGCCCGCCAACGAGCCGCCGGAAGCGAGTTCACCATCGTGAGCTTGCATTGGGGCGACGAATTCCAGAACGACCTCACCGAACAACAGGCCACCCTTGGCCCACGCCTACTCGCCTCACCCGACATCGACCTGATCATCGGCCATCACGCACACGTGCCACAGCGGGTCGAGGAGATTGACGGCGAGTACATTGCCTACGGCTTGGGCAACCTGCTCTCGAACCAAAGCAGCAGCGCCCCCGAGTGCCCGACCCAATGCACCCTCGACAGCCAAGATGGCGTGCTGCTCGATTTTGTCGTCGAGCGAGATGCGAACGACACGCTCAAGGTCGCCACGGTCATTGCGAACCCAACCTGGGTCGACGTGGGTGGCACCTGGAAAATCATCAGCACGGACAACCCGCCGCAGGTGGGCGTCGAGCTTGACCCGGTCACGCTCGCCGAGTCGGGTGCACGGACTCGAGCGACGTTGGGAATTAACTAAGTCGTTTCGACGTTGCACTTGCCACAATTCCCAAGAAACTCAGGTCCCTGCTTTGGCATGTGCCACAGCAGCTGGCATCCTTGGAAGTTGTCCGCCCGATGAAATGCTTAGAGGTATACATGTTTGATGTTGGCGACCGCGTTGTCTATCCCCACCATGGCGCAGCCATTGTGACGAAGAAGGAGATGCGGAACGACTTTGGAGAGAAGAACGAGTGCCTCGTTCTCGAGATGGCTCATGGCGACATGACCCTCCGAGTCCCTGTCGACAAGGTCGAAGAAGTCGGGATGCGTTGGCCAATCAGCACCGAAGATGTCGAAGACCTCTTCGAGGTGCTCGAGAAGCGCGGTATCCGTGAACCGCCAAACTGGAGCCGTCGCTTCAAGAACCACCAAGAGAAGCTGAAGTCTGGCGATGTTTACCAAGTTGCCGAGGTTGTTCGTAACCTCGCACTTCGTGAAGCCGACAAGGGACTCTCGGCTGGCGAGAAGTCGCTCTACACCAAGGCCCGCAACGTTCTCGTAAGCGAGCTCAGCTTCGCCCTAGAGATCAGCGAAGATGACGCCACCGAACGAGTCGAAGGCGCCTTGATTCCCTAGCGCAGGCTGTGCGCCTGAGGCGGCGTTTGCATAACTGTTCGAAAGAGGACCCGTGCCGTTGGCACGGGTTCTTTCGATTAGCGGGCGTCCTCGCGATATTGGCCTTTGTTTTGGCTCCAGGTGTAGAGGCCGGTGAAGAACCAGAGCAGGCCGAACACTATTGCGGGACCCCAGAAGATCCAGGTGAACTGGTCTTGGATGTTGCGGTAAAAGCCACGGCCGACGGCGAGAGCGAGGATGCTGGTGACGGCAACCTGTCGGCGGGGGTCGTATTTCCACTTGCCGAACTCTCCGCCGATGAACTCCACCGTTGCCGGGATCGACAGCAGCCACACCATGACCTTGTCCCACGACTCGGGCCACGGCGAGATCCCTACGAACGCCAAGCCCAATACGGCCAGCGAGATCGAATAGAACCACAGGCATCGGCGGCACACGTGACGTCCCGCAATCGTGGTGCAACGCTCATACCGGTGCGGCCAGTGATGTGCGAGCCACAGCGACTTCGACGCCTGTTCGTGGGCGGTTTCGGCGTCGATTCGCTCTTCACGCCGAGCAACGACCTCAGCAAAGGCAGCGTCGACATCAACGATTGAGTCGTTCTCCTGCGGCGCATCGATAGACATGTGCCCCTATCGGCGCAAGGTTCCTGGAAACTGAGCGCCGCATTTGGCCACATGCCGCTAACCTTTGTGCTGCCGGGGAGTGGCCTAGTCTGGCTAAGGCGCCTGTTTTGGGAACAGGAGATCGGGAGTTCGAATCTCCCCTCCCCGACAAAATCAAAGAACCTCCGCCCTAGGGCGGAGGTTTCTTCGTTTTGCTTCCGTCAGTTATCAGGGCCTCAGGAATTTAGCGGCCAGTGATGGCCGAACAACTTGGTATCGCATTTGGTACTGGCGAGTACGTACCCCAGAACACTTGGACCACCCAGACATCGCCGGTCGAATCGACGTACGAACCAACACCAACTTGGGTTGCTGCGGTCTCGAGGATGTTGCATCGATGGCCTGGGCTGCTCATAAAGCCAGCGCCGTTTGGCGAGTAGAAGAGTCGGTTGATGACGTCAGCCGCGGTCTCGCCGCTGCCAACGGTCGAGTAGCCAACATTCTCAAATGCTCGTGTCCATTGCACCGACGTCGGAAGGCCACGGAACGGAATGTCGCTACCGGTAAATGCGGGCGAGTGATGCTTTGCTGAGGTGAGCGGAAGCGGCTGCTTGCTCATCTCAACAGCCCAGTCACGTGCGTATGCGTCGAGGTCAGGGTGGCGGGTCAGCGCACCGAGGTTGGAGATCTTGCCCCGCTCGAGGTTGATGAGGCGGAACATTTCGTCTGCGTACTGTGCGGTGATCGATGGACCAGCGACGACATTCTGCCCGCCACCCTTCTCACACTCATTGAGTACATCGCCGGGCGAGTAACAGGTGTCGAGCTCGGTACCGCCGTAAAGCGTGTCGATGTGAAGGCCGCCGCGCAGAACGTCTCGTTGAGCTCCGCCACGAAGAACATCAACGCCAGGGCCCCCCTTGAGCACGTCAGCGCCGTTGTTTCCAAGGAGCACGTCCTTGCCTGGGCCGCCAAAGAGAACGTCGGGTCCCTTGCCGCCTTCAAGACGATCAGCACCGTTGAACGCATAGATGCGGTCGGCGCCATCGCCGCCATACAGGCGGTCGTTGCCGTGGCCGCCGCAGATCAGGTCGTTGCCGCCCTTGCCGTAGACAACATCGTTGCCGCCAAAGGCTTGAATTACATCGTCGCCTGGGGTTCCGGTCAGAACATCTGCACCGGTTGTCCCAACAATGTTGGCCACCTTGCCACCGCACCATGCAGTTGGTGCAGCGCTAGCGGCTGGTCCGGTTGCAAGAACGACTGCCATCATTGCGAGCGCAATGCCAAGCGAGAACGGTTTGCGCAGAATCTGCTTTACGCCCGCCCGGGTGTCGTTACGAGGGTTCACGTGTACAGAAACGGCAATTTCATCAGTCCCATTGATGGGAAATTCGGATTACTCCCAAAAATGGACCCGATGTCACAAAAAGAACAGGCGAAGTACTAAATCCCGACTTCCTGCCGCCGAACAGGGCCATGTGATGGATTACATGACCCCGGCGCTGCACCATGATCTCGCGGCGCATACCGAAGCATTCGTCGAGGAAATCGAAGGGCCGACGGTTGGCAAGAACGCCATAGTTGACCGACTACTCGATCTGCGGAACCTCAGTCAGGGTCGAGATCTCGGTCTCGAGCTCACGGTGGACGAAATGCTTGAAAGCGTCCCTGGCGGACGAGTCGTCAGCTCCGAGTGGTGGATGGGCTGTCTTTCCGAGCTCGCCGATCACGCAGCGTTCCTCGCTGCGGGGTATCCGCCAGTCTTGCCGGAACTGCTGACCGCATAACCATCATCTACTGTTCTCCCAGGCGTGCCTAGGGGGAACAGATGGACAAAGTACGAGCGAAGGCCTTCATGGGCTCGATGGTCGGGATCCTCAACAATGGGGCCATCTCGATGATGTTGAGCGTTGGCCATCGAACCGGCCTGTTCGACACGATGGCCGGCATGGGTCCGGTAACGAGTGTCGACCTCGCCGAGGCTGCAGGCCTAGACGAGCGCTACGTACGAGAATGGCTTGCCGCCATGTCGAGCGGCGGCATTGTCGACTACTCCCCCGAGGGCGAGACGTTCGAGCTCCCGGCTGAGCACCAAGCGCTGGTCACCCGAGCTGGCGGCCCCCTCAACCTGGCCGCACAAATGCAGTACATCTCACTATTGGGCCAAGTCGAAGATGACGTTGTCGAGTCGTTCTCGACCGGAGAAGGCGTTCCCTACTCGCGGTATCCCGACTTTCAGAAGCTCATGGCCGAAGACAGCAAGGCCCGCTTCGACGCGGCCTTGCTCGATGTCATCATCCCTGCCATCCCTGATGCTCCCGACATGCTCACCGCTGGATGTCGTCTCGCCGACGTTGGCTGCGGTTCGGGCCACGCGCTCATCATGCTCGCCGAGGCATACCCAGATAGCTCGTTCGTCGGTTTCGATTTCTCCGACGACGGCCTGCAGACCGCTCGCGATGCTGCCGCGGCGAAAGGCCTCACCAACCTCGAGTTCGTCGCCGCTGATGCAGCAGCGATTGACCGGCCCGACGAGTTCGACCTCATCACCACCTTCGATGCCATCCACGATCAGGCCCAACCAGCGAAGGTGCTGGCCAACATCCACAACGCGCTTGTCGACGGCGGCCACTACCTCTGCGTCGAACCCAAAGCCCACTCTGCCCTCGCCGACAATATGCACGAACCGGTAGCGGCGTTTCAGTACACCATTTCCACGATGCACTGCATGAGCGTCTCGATCGCTGGCGGCGGAGAAGGCCTGGGCACAGCGTGGGGCACCGAACTCACCACCGAATTCCTCGAGACCGCCGGATTTAGCGATATCGAAACCGTAGAAGTGAAGCCCGACCGGACCAACACCTATTTCGTGTGCCGAAAGTCCTGACACGAGAACCCCATCGCGAGTGGGAAGATCCTGCGCTTTTCGCTACGCTCCTATAGTCCATCGGGGATGGTGTAATTGGTAACACAGCTGTTTCTGGTACAGCCATTGGGGGTTCAAGTCCTCCTCCCCGAACAACCCGGGTAACTCCGGTACATAACCAGCAGCGACACCTCTTCCAAGATGTTGTTGCTGGAGCACCTAGCCCCGTTCGTCTAGCGGCCTAGGACGCCTGCCTCTCACGCAGGTAACACGGGTTCAAATCCCGTACGGGGTGCTGAGAACAGATCCCGAGCCAAACGGCTCGGGTTCTTTCATTTTTGACCTGGGCATGAGAGCCAGCGCGCACTCAGTTGTGGTCGTGTCCATGGGAGTAGTGCTCGGCCAAAGGGTCTCCCCCGAAGTCCATGGAAATGTCACGCCAGACCGAATGCAAATGGTTCGCATCCCGGGCGGTGTTGTCGTACTCCACGAATACGTCTCCGCCCTGCAATCGGTAGTAATGCGGTTCACCCGCTTCGAGGCCGCCTGCCCACAAGAAGTGCATTTCCTCAAAGGAGTTCTCCATCTTCTGCGATTGAGCGTCAGCAAGATCATCGTGCACCCGTCCGATGTACACATCGAGCAACGCTCGGCAGATCTCGCGTTGGCCAGCGCTGAGGTCGGCCGCCGCAATTCCTTTTGGTTGGCGCGTGAAGGAAAGGGCATCGAGGTGAGCATCGGTGAGCCCAAGCTCGTCCTCCATAGATTGCTGCACTCGTTCGAAGAAGCCGTCAAGCTCGGCCTCGAAGCGACCTCGCCATACTTCGGGCAACCGAAGGAAGCCTTGCCCCTCCTTGAGACGAGTGTGGTTTCCGCCAATCAGGTCCGTCGGGGCCACGCCGGAGACAAGAGCCTTCGCACGCTGCTCGTCGTTCAATGAGCGAACCAGTTCTCGGCCGAAGTCCTCGGCTCCGGCCAGTGGGCGGTCGAGGTGAGGGCCAAGAAGAACTGCGTTTGCGGGGTCTGCCCCAAAGAACAACGGCGTTGTGGAGATGACCTGCCCATCGCTCACGACGTAGTGGAGAGAAAGGTGATGGCCACCAAATCGCCAGCTCCAGGCATCGGACCCGGGGTCACCGAACACCGACACGTAGTAGAGGAGCGGGTCCCTCCCCCGCTCTCG
>CALHTB010000002.1 GCA_938038785.1 uncultured Acidimicrobiales bacterium | reverse complement strand
GAGTTGGTGTCGAACTCGGGGGTGCCCTCGAACGATGGCTCGGTGGTGGTCGTCGTAGCGACGATGGCGGCAGTGGTGGTCGTGGTCGTTGCGACGGTAGTTGGGGTGTCTTGGGCGTCGATACTTGCCGGAGGGACAGTGCCAACCGTGGCATCGCTCTCGTCTCCTCCGCACGCCGTGAGCACTAGAACTACCGCACTTAGTGCACCAAAAAGCTTCGAACGAGACGTGACGACCATCACAAAAGTGTACGACAGCGCCCGCCGTAGCGGAAAACGACAGGTCAGAGGTTGCCACCTGCGGCCACATGTGACCTTGCAGCGATTAGCGTGGCTATGCGATGAAATCTCGTCTTCTCCCCGGCATCGCGGTGCTTGGTGTGCTTCTTCTCGTTCTTTCGGGGTGCGCATCGGCGGGTTCTGGCGATGACGGATCCCAACTAGCTACCGATGATTTCAGCGACGCGTCAGACCTCGATGAAGTTGCTGCGTCCAGCGACGCTGATGCGGCTGCAGCCGAGACCCCCACGGTCGTCGAACCCGCGGTCACTGCCGCACCGAGCACATCTACACCGTCGACCACGACAACCACGATCGCCACAACAGTGCCGCTGCTCACCGACCACGAGTGCGCGGCCGAGATTCCGCTCGAGATTCGGGTCGGGCAGCTGATGTTCCCGCTGGTGACACAGAAGGACCTCCCCGCAGCTGCAGCGCTGGCCGAAAAGGGCATGATCGGCGGCGTGGTGCTCATCGGTAACCCGAACGCCCAGATCGCAAGCGACATCGCCGAAATCCAGAACCGGTCGTTGCTTGGCCCGGTCATCGTGGCCGTCGACGAAGAGGGCGGACGGGTTCAGCGGCTCGCCGAGCTCACCTCAGAACTGCCAAGTGCAAACACGGTTGCGCAGGAACGAACGCTGGCCGAGGCCAAGGAGCTTGCGCGGTCACATGCCGTAGCTATAGGTGAGTTGGGGTTCACCATGAACCTGGCGCCTGTGGTCGACCTTGACAACGGTGGTTTCATTCGAAGCCGTTCGTTCGGCAATGACGTCGACGTGGTGACGGACTTTAGCTTCGCAACCGCCGACGGCATCCTCGAAGCAGGCTTGACCCCGGTGGTGAAGCACTTCCCGGGACATGGCCGAGGGACCGACAGCCACATAGGTTTGCCAACACTTCCAAACCTGGACGTGCTGCGCTCCGACGACCTCATTCCGTTCGTGCGAGCGGTAGAACGCGGCGACCTGCCGATCATGATCGGCCACTTGGTGGTTCCTGACCTGACCAACGGGAAACCGGCGACGCTGTCACCCGAAGCCATACAGGGCCTGCTCCGTGACGAGTTGGGATTTGACGGGCTAGTCATGACCGATGCGTTCAACATGGATGCTATCTCGGCCACCACGAACAACGCAGATGCCGCCGAGCAATCGATCGCCGCAGGTGTCGATCTGGTGATGTTGGGTTCGCTTGCCGTGTCTGAAGGAACGGTGGCCCAGGTCACTGAAGCTGTTCGAACCGGCGGAATTGACGAGTCGTCCATCACCGAGTCGTTTCTCCGTGTTATCGAAACCCGCGGGTTGTCGATGTGTGCCATGCCCGAGGACATCCGCCCAAATCTTGGTTGCGATACCTCGTCGAACTGCGGCTAGCCGAATTGTTAGTGGGCCCGTTGGCCTACGGCAGTTGAGCGAGTTGGCTTAGTGGAGCTGCTGTAATTCACGCCGATAGATGTTCCAACGATCGACCCGTTCGCGGGTCACAACTTCAGGAGCGTCTCGTGCGCAAAACACTTCGACTACCACTCGTTTCGCTGATTGCTGGCTTCGCATTGCTTGTCAGTGCATGTGCAAGCGACGGACCACCAGAGGGAATCGCGTTCCAAGATTCCTCGGCTGACCCGACCACAACCACCGTGGCTGACACGGCCGACTCCACCGGTGGAGTTGCCGAGGCCACCACTGAGGCACCAGCCACAACTGCAGCGCCTGAGACCACCGAAGCTCCAGCCACAACTGCAGCGCCTGAGACCACTGCAGCTCCCGAGCCAACCACTCCAAAGGTCAACCGCCCCAACCTTCGTTGCACCACCTCTGACTACTCGGTTGCGTTCAACGAGGACGTCGTATTGATCGATCCGTCGAGCGCAGTGCTTGGCCCATTCAGCGTGAACATTCCTGCCGGCACCTACGAGATCACCATGTCGAGCTGGCTCGGCTTTGAAGACGATCCTGCCCAGACAATGGAGCAGTGGTACTTCACCACCGACTCTGGTTACACCTCGCCGCTGACCACCGACGTGAGCCCAGAGCTCATCTTCACCGACGTGGCTACGACGCAGACCCTTCCAGCAACCACCTCGGTGACCCTTCGTCACAAGGGCGGCACCGGCGTGACCAACTCGGTTCACCCGCTTTGCATTGGCTTCCGCACCGTTGCGGCACCGACCACAACTGCAGCTCCAACCACGACTGCAGCTCCAACCACGACCGCGGCACCGACGACGACTGCAGCTCCAACCACTACCCAGGCAGCTCAGGTATCGCCTGCGAGTACCGCAGCACCGACCACCACCAAGGCTCAAGCTCCGACGACCACCGCTGCTCAGCAGCCAGCTGAGCTTGCACTGACCGGTCCTGGTGACCTTGCAATGTCGCTTGGTCTTACCGGTGGAGCATTGCTCCTCGCCGGAGCCGCAACACTCGTTGCAGCTCGTCGCACCGAAGAGGACGACGCATAGCCAACACCGACCGGCTCGTCGAAGGCCGGAAAGTACTGATAGCAACTACCCCGTCTGGCATTACCAGGCGGGGTAGTTCGCGTTTACCGCAACCGCACGACCGACATCTCTTGGGTATTGAGGGAAAATCGACCCTTGCGGACTGGCGAGATCGACTGGTACCACTGGATTCTGTTCCATCACGACTCTCAGGAGAACATCCCCTCATGGCTTCTTTCACTCCTTTTGCCAAGGCCCGAACTGCACTGCTTGCCGGTGCACTTGTAGCGACCGGTGCGGTTGTTGCGACCTCGGCTCCCGTTGCTGCCCAAGGTGAACTGTGCAACGGCAGGGCCGTCACATTGGTTGTGCCCGTCGGTGGCGAACCGTTCAGCGGTACCGCAGGAGACGACGTCATCCTGGGAACCCCAGGTGATGACATCATCAACGGCAAGACCGGAAACGACACCATCTGCGGTCTTGGCGGCAAGGACGAGATCCGTGGAGCGGGCGGCGTTGACTGGATCAACGGCGGTGCTGGCGGCGACAAGATCTGGGGTGGCCCAGGCAACGACATGATGTTCGGTGGCGACGGTTGGGACCGCATGTTTGGCGGCGACGGCAAGGACAGCATGGACGGCGGCCAAGGCAACGACTTCATGCGTGGCAACGGCTGGGCCGACGAGATGCTCGGCGGACCGGGTAACGACGACGTTCACGGTGGCCTCCACGACGACAACATCAACGGTGGAACCGGCGACGATTGGCTGCGCGGATCAAACGGCACCAACACCTGCTCGGATCCCGACCAGGACACCCAGCACGGCGGATGCCAAATCCGCAATTTTGACAAGAACTAATCCTTAGTCGCCAACGACTCCGTCGTGATTTTGGCGACACGGATTTGTTCGATGCCCTCCCCTTCGGGGGGAGCGTTCCAACGGCACGCAGCCGTGCGCCGGAGGCGGCGTTAGCGCGGAAGTCCCGGCTAATGCGCCTGGCCTCGCGTTGGACGTCACGGATGTCGGGCGGAAGTCCCGACTTGTTGCTGTAGGCCGCCCGGGGCTCGAACCCGGCACCTTGGGATTAAAAGTCCCCTGCTCTACCCGATGAGCTAGCGGCCCGGGTACAGCTCAACAATGTACAACCGCTTGCCGGTCCGTCCACTCTTGTGGGCGGGCCGGCTTCGTTTTGAATGTGATGGCTAGCTGTACTTTCGGTCTTGTTCGAGGACATCTCGGGCTTGGCTGCTCAGCCGGGCTTCGGCCTCTCGCTGGCTCTCCTTGCTACGCCATACGAGATAGGCCACCGTACCGGCGACAACAAGAACAATGAAAGCGACCGCGAGCATCCCCGAGGCCCGTTGGCCAGCTTTGACGCCGAAGCGCACGGCGAGGAATAGTCCGAACCCGATTGGTGCGGCCGCACCCTTGCCAAGCCGACGCAATCCTTCGATACCGGTCGACGATGTTGGGTCGGCTTTCTGGGCGTTTACGAACGCGTCTCCTGCCGCTCGTGTGTCGCCTCGAGCTTCGGCGGCAAAGCCGACGAGCTGGTGTCCGATGGGGTTGTTTGGTTCGATCGCAAGTGCACGGCGGGCAGCGGCGTCGGATGCAACGTAGTCGTCGTGGGCTAGCCGAACCTTGGAATCCATGAGGTGACTAATCGCTGCATTCGGGTAGTGATGCAGCAGCGCTTGAGCTCGGCTGTCGGCGAGCGCCAGCCTCGCTGCCTTGTGCCGGCGGCGGGTGGTGCGCGGGTCGCGCAGGATCGCTTCGACATGGGCGCTGAGAGCGTACGAGTTCATCGAGTTGAGGGTCAGCGCCTGGACAAAGCTGTCGTCGGATTCGTCGTGGCGACCCAGCTGCGCCAGGTAGTGGCCGCGTTGGGCGTGGTACGTGCTGCTCTCAGGTTCGATCGCAAGCGCCCGTTCGATCGTTGCCAGGGAGGTTTCGGGCCCATCGGTCGATATCTCGGCGTCGGCCAACATCGAGAACATCGCGTGGTCTCGGGGATCATTGGCAACAAGCGACCGAGCAAGGTCCCGGGCCTCTGATGCGCGGCCGAGATCGAGAAGGTGTTGCACTCGAGCTTGGTCGGCGTGGCTCACTTGATCTTGTTCTGCTTGATCCAGGCGAGGAGATCGTCGTAGCGGCCATCCTCGTTGTTGAACATCGCAAAGTTCTTGGCCGACTCGATCCACGGACCGTGGCTCGGCCGAACTTCCTTCACCGCTTTGCCAAGGTCCTTCATGGTGATTGGACGCACCGTGCCAGTTTCGATCGATGCCGTCATTGCGTACTCGGTCGCTTGTTCGCACACGAGTGACAGGTCGGCTCCGGTGAGGCCATTGGTGTGTTTCGCGATCTTGGCGAGGTCGAGCTTCTCAGTCGGGCGACCCCGCAAATGAAGCTCGAGAATTGCTTGGCGAGCAGGGAGGTCTGGTGGAAGGACAAGGAGCGTGCGGTCGAGTCGACCGGGTCGCAACAGGGCCGAATCGATGTCCCAGGGATGGTTGGTTGCGGCGAGCACAAACACACCCTCGTTGTCGTTGCTAGCGCCGTCCATCTCCTGCAAAAGCTGGTTGACTACGCCTCGCATAGCTCCGCCACCACGAAGCTGCGTGCGCTTCTGGCCAATGGCGTCGACCTCGTCAAGGAACAGCACACACGGTGCGTTACGCCGAGCCATGTCGAAGATGTTGGTGATGTTCTTCTCGCTGCTGCCAATCCACATGTCGAGAACATCGGACAGGCCAACGTGGTAGAAGTTGGCGTCAAGCTCGCCGGCGACCGCTTTGGCAATGAACGTCTTCCCGCAACCTGGAGGACCCCACAGCAACAGACCGCCACGCATCGACTTGCCGAACGCTTGGCGCATTTCCGGGTTCTTCATTGGCGCAAGGAACGAAACTTCAAGACGGCTTTTGATGTCCTCCATGCCTCCGACGTCTTTGAGGTAGAACCGCTCGCGGCTCATCTCGCCGACCTCAGGCTCGGGTGGAGCATCGCTGTCGCCCCACATGTCCATCAGCTCGTCGACCGAATCGGGAACATCGCCGGCGGCAGGCATCGGAGCTCGGACCCGTTCTTCGTCGTCGGAGGACGAATCCTCATCGTTATCCCAAGGCATCGACTCATCGGATGTAGGGGTAGCCGTTGGAGGTGGTGGGGGAGGTGTGGGCGCCGGGGCCGCCGGCGCAGATGTTGCATTGCCCGGGTCGAGCGCGTTCAGCAATGTCCGGTAGCCCGCAGCTTCGTCCTGACGCCCGGTGGCCTCGCCCGCGGTTGCAGCAATGCCCAGCAACGTTGTGTTGGCCGGCGCCTGACCAAGGCCGGCGGTTGCATGTGTCCAGGCTTCGTCCATCCGCCCGGCCTGGGAGAGAAGCTGGGCTAGATGTTCCCGCAGAGCCGGGTTTTGCGGATCAGCAGCAACGGCTGTTTCCATCGCTGCAATAACACTGTCGCTCATGGTGCTCCCTACGCCCTCGGACAATCCGTCCAGCTCAATTCTGACCTATAGGAATCATCGGCGCTTAGACAGCCTTGCCTTACCCGCGACTCGTGTAGTGAGCGAAGCGAACAGCTACCACCAGGCTGAACCTGCGCCGCCTTTGAATGGGCCAACCACCGCTGAGGTGATCCAACCTCCGTAAAACGTGCCTTCGTTCGCTGTTACTTCTTCACCGTCAACGGAGCAAGCCACCTTCTGTGCGTAGAAGGCAATGTGCTGGGTGATGGCCTCGAACGCTGGGTTTGGCGTCAGATACGTCCAGCCGATCTGGTCGAGCTCCCCGCCATGATCGACAAGGTCACGGTTGAAGTCGTAGTACGACGCCTCACCCTTCCATTCGCAGAAGCTTCGCGCTGGTGAGGGGGTCAGGCAGTGGAAGTTAACGTCGTCTCGCGGGATGTAGAAGGCCGGGGGCTGTGATGTTTCGAGCACGCGGAGCGATCGCGATGTCTCAGCGATGACATGGTCGTTGTAGGTGACGGTGATCGAGGCTGATGATGGTTCGACCCGAGGCGGGCGAGGGTAGTCCCATACCGATTCCTGCCCAGGACCGGGCTCAATTCTGGGTGGACGCATCCCGCTAGCTTGGAACGAGCTTGGAGATGAGGACGGACTGTGCCGTGACAAAAGATGACGAGGCGTATGAACGCTATGGACTTGCACTGGTCGACGCGGTCGATGTGGCGATACGGCCTTGGCTTCTCGACGTGCTCGCCGACCGCTTTGGCGGTGACATTCCGCCAGCTTCACAACAACGCGCCCAAGCGGCGGTCGAAGCAGCGGCAACCGAAGCGAATCGGCTCCTCACCGAACTCGCCACCGCCGACCCAGCTATGCCGCTCAGCGGCCCGCTCGAACGTTTGCGCCGCTCGGTGACGCCAGTGACCGATCTTCTGGTCGATGCCCAAGTACCACGGCCACGGCGCGACCCGGTCGACATCGAGATGCGCCCTGACGATCTCTATGCGATCGGCCCGCTTTCCTTCACCGATCTCAGCGCGGAGGTGCACGATGCTGGCATCACATGGGGTGCTGCCAAGGCATACGTCCACACCCAGCGCGTGCGCACGTCGACCGACCAACCGACAATTCAAACGCCTGAATAGGCTTGAATAGAACCGTGCTTCTTCAACGAGCTGACCTTCTTTCCGACCTGAGTCTGAGCGGGTCTACGTTCGCGTCCGCCTACTGCAAGCGCCTCGACGAATGGGTAATGGGCAATGCCCTTGATGCAGACATGCCCGAAGGCGCAGCGCTTGTGGCGGTGGGCGGCTACGGACGCTGCGACATGGCGCCCGAGAGCGACCTCGACATCGTGCTCGTCTATCGCGACGGTGTCGAGATCGCGGATTTTGCCGAGCAGATCTGGTATCCGATTTGGGATTCAGGACTGAAGCTCGGACATCGGGTCGACACCATCGATGGCCTGCTTGCGTTGGCTCGGGTCGACCTCGAGACAGCAACCGCGCTGCTGTCGGCGCGCCTGATCAGCGGTGATGAAGACCTTGCGCTCGAGCTCGCCATCTCGGCGGCTGAACAATGGCGAGCAGACGCGGCTGCCAACGCAACCCTGCTAAGCGAGCGGGTGGACCAACGCCACGACGAGTTTGGAGAGGTTGCCTTTGGGCTTGGACCCGACCTCAAGAACGGTCGCGGCGGCTTGCGTGATGTGCAATCGCTCCAGTGGGCTGAGGCGACCGGCGTCGTTGCAAGGGCAGCGTCAGAGATTCCGCTCGACGGCGCATACGAAGTGCTGCTGCGTGCCCGTGTGGCGCTTCACAGGATTACCGGCAGGGCTGGTGACCGGCTCATGCTCGACTTCCAAGACGACGTCGCTGAGGCGCTCGGGTACGACGACGCCGACTTGCTTATGGCCGACGTGGCCGGCGCGGCCCGCACCATTGCATGGGCTAGCGACGCGGCGTGGTTCTGGGTAGCTCGTTCAATCGAACCGAGGCGACGGGCATCAGACCGAGACCATCGACCCGATGGCATTGTCGTAGACGGCGGCTTACTGTCGCTCGACGACGATGCCGACACGTCAGACCCTCAACTCCTGCTCGATGTCGCTCACGTTGCCGCCTCTCGGCATTGCTACATCGACCAGGAAGCGCTTGAACGGCTGGCGACCGGGGCGCCCGAGTTCCCGACGCCGTGGACGCCTGAGTTACGGCAACGCTTCACCGACCTGTTTCGTCTGGGGCGTCCAGCTATCACCGTGATCGAGGCGTTCGACCAGGTGGGGCTGATGTCGCACATTCTCCCTGAATGGGAACCGTGCCGTTCGAAGCCACAGCGCAATGCGTATCACCGGTTCACCGTCGACCGGCACCTCCTCGAAGCCGCGGCCGAGGCAGCAGCATTCGCCGACCGGGTCGATCGTGCCGACCTGCTCGTGCTCGGTGCCCTCCTACACGACATCGGCAAGGGCTACCCGGGCGACCACACGGTGGTCGGCGTCGAGCTCATTGGCGAGATCGCTCCGCGAATGGGCTTTGACGAACATGACAGCGCGCTGCTCGTAGACATGTGCCGCCACCACCTGCTGCTCCCCGACGTCGCGACTCGTCGAGATCTTGACGATCTTGGAACGATCAGCTTTGTCGCGAAGGAAACGGCGAGCGTCGAGCTTCTCGATCTTCTCGGCGCACTTACCGAAGCCGATTCGGTTGCAACTGGCCCGTCGGCGTGGAACTCGAGCAAGGCCGAGCTGGTACGCACCCTCGTTGATCGGGTCCGCGAAGTTCACCTTGGGGCGCGGCCAAAGGAAGTTGTTGGTCGCGGGTTCCCAGGCACTGTCGAACGCGACCTCATGTCTCGTGCTCGCTCGACGCCAGGTGAGTTCCTGGTCGACATTGCTGGTTCGACCATCACGGTGGTGCAGAACGATCGCCCCGGTGCGTTCAGCCGGGTTGCGGGAGTGTTGACCCTGAGCGGTCTCGACATTGTGTCCGCTGCTGCCCACACCGAGGGCGGGGTGGCGTTGTCGCAGTTCATTGTGCATCACGATCAATTTGATGTCGCCCGCCTCGAAGAGCAGATGATCCTTGGAACATCGGGGCGCATTGCGCTCGAAGCTCGGGTGACCGATCGCCGGCACACCTACGCTCGCTCGTTCAAGCGGACCTCGGCGAGTGCGATGAGCCCGCGCGTCACCTTCGATAACGAAGCGTCGGCATCGGCCACGGTTATCGAGGTCAGCTGTCGTGACACGATCGGTCTGCTGTATCGGATTAGTCGGGCGCTGTCCGAGATGGGGATCGCTATCTCAACCGCGCGTATTCAAACGATCGGCGACGCAGTCATTGACGCGTTCTACGTAACCAGCAACAGCGAGAAGATCACCGATGCGAATCACCTCGCCGAAACCGAACGAGCGATCCTGTACGCAATCCCCAAGTCCTAGCGCTCTCAAAGTCCTAGCGCTCTGACAGTCCAAGCGTTAACCATGCTTGGGTGCTCGATCTGTTCGCTACGTGAGCCCCGCTCAACGTAGGCTGTGATCACATGACCGAATCACGAGATGCCGTCACCGAACAGGACCTATTGCGATGGTCCGAGATGCTGTCGGCGTTGGCTCGAACCGGCTTGGCTTTCACCGAGTCGCTGTACGAGCAGGAACGGTTCGAGGAGATCATGGCGGTCGCCGCCGAGATCCAAGCTGGCTCGTCCTTACCGATCGATCCCGACGCCCTCGTGCAGGAATGGACCAAGACGATCGGTCATGGTGTGCCCGGCTATGTAACCCCGAAAAACACCGTCGGCGCCATCGTTGGCAACGACGACGGTGAACTTCTCTTGATGCAACGGGCCGACAGCGGCGTGTGGCTTTACCCAACGGGCTGGGCCGACGTGGGCTACTCGGCTGCCGAGGTGGCGGTGAAGGAAGTGTGGGAAGAGACCGGCATCAAAGCTGAAGTTGTCGACCTCATTGGTGTGTACGACGGTATGCGGCTGGGCTTCACGCGAATCCCGTTGTACAGCACGGTCTTTCACCTCCGGATGGTGGGTGGCGAACTCAACGCCCACCCGCTCGAATGCAGCGACGTGGGCTTCTTCACGAAGGACAATCTTCCCGAGCCAATGGTTGGTGCTGAGCGGTGGGTCGAACGGGCTTTTTCGGTTATTAACGGCGAGAAAGTGGCCGTAGAATTCGATGGGGTTCGTCGAGCCCCATGGGAGGAAGAACACGATGCCTGACCCGAGTTCGCAGTTTGCGGGATCGAGCGAAACCGAAGAGGTCACAAGCCGCAGCGGGGTTGCTCAATTTCGTCGGACGTGGACCGCAGCTGACACTCGGGCAAACGTCCTATTGCTCCATGGCATCGCCGAACACAGCGGCCGGTACGAGCATGTCGGGTCGACGTTGGCGTCGGCGGGCTACAGCACTCGGGCCTTCGATCACCACGGCCACGGCCGCAGCGGAGGAAAGCGCGCCCACGTCCCATCATTCGACACCTTCCTCGACGACGTGGAAGACAACCTTTCTGACCTTCGTGCGCTCGGCAAGCCAGTCGTCCTCATGGCGCACTCGATGGGCGGGCTCATCGCGTTCAACTACTGCGTGACTGGGCGTCCACTTCCCGACGTGCTCCTACTCAGCGGCCCCGCTCTTGGCGCCGAGGTGCCTACTTGGCAGAGGGTTATGGCGCCGGTGCTCGGCCGGCTCAAGCCCACGCTCTTTATCAAGAACGAATTCGACGGCTCGCTGCTTTCCACCGACCCCGATGTCGGCAAGAGCTACATCGACGATCCGCTTCGCATTCAAGGAGCCACGGCAGGCCTAGGGCACGCATTGTTCGAGGCCATGAAGACCGCCAACGAGAACCTGCCCAACCTGTCGATTCCCACCATGGTGTTTCACGGTGGTGGCGACCGGATCGTGCCCCCACACTTCACCGAACCCATTGGTGAGCTTGCAGTTGCCAGCCGCCAGGTGCTGCCCGGACTAGAACACGAAGTGCTCAACGAGCCGTCATGGGAGTCGACCATGAACTCCTTCATCAGCTTCGCCAACGGTGCGCTGGGCTTTTCGCAGCGGTCGCAATCCAAGCCCTAAGCGGGCTTTCGATGCTCGGCTGTTGGCCGGCTAGAGCGAATCTGGGCATTCACACCACGTGTCTCTCGCACTCACGGTCGCCTGCCTGCAGTCCATTCATCAATCATCGCCCAGCATGGCCCCAGAGGGTGTGACAACTTGAGGTACCTTCCGCTCGACCGGTTGGAATCTTGTCGCATACTTCGAGGTCACGGAATTGCACGGCAAGGAAATCCAGCTCATGGGTTCAGAAGATTGCTCCTATCGAGACCAGCCTTGGGGTTAGCCTGATTGGCCAATGAGAAAGTTTGGGTTCCTCTGTCTGCTTTGGCTTTGCGGTCTCGTCTCAGGATGTTCTGAACAATCCTGGGAGCCGCTGCCTGCAACAGATTGGTCGCAAGAAATCCCCTTCTCTAGCTGGGAACCTCCAGCCGGGGAATCACTAACCTGACAGCGGCTACCGGAACAATCTCTTTCGGCGAGGGGTGCGCACTTTTTACACCCCTCGGCTCTGAAGCCATTATCTCCACGGTGGTGATTCCCGATCGTGGAGATCTTGAATGGAGCCAGGACACCCAACAGCTCAGAATCGGAGATGAAGTCTTTGGCGAGGGCCGGCCAGTGCAGCTAGTAATCGTTGCTCGACTAGACGTTGAGCTGCTCGATGGCTGTGGAAGCCACACAATCCAGGTCCAACGGATCGATCCCAGGTCTGAATAGGCACACCTAGAACTATGATTTTGAAGGAGGGGCACCGCTTCGGCGGTGCCCCTTGACTTCCAAGCACGGCGCAGGAAGTCAAGTCTCTGGCTAGTCGAACTGGATCGGTTTTACATAACGCCCAACCTCGGCGGCATGCCCGAAATGGATTCTTGTGGGCTTGCAAGGTTTCGGCACGCCGTTGAATTACTGGCGTGCCGAAAGGACAACCGCTCAGATGCTTGCCGGGCGAGAGGTCCAAGCTCTAGCGGCTTTAGAACTAATCCGTCGGTTGGTCTCGTAGGAACTGCTCGACTTCGTCCATGAGGTCTTCGCTGTCGAGGAACTCGGACTCTTCGTCGTAACGCTGCTCGAGTTCGGCGACGAACTCGATGGTCTCGTCGTCTTCGCTCACCAGTTCGCTGATCTGGCGTTCGTAGGCGACCGTGGCGATCTCGAGGTCGGTGGTGTACACCGACACATCGAGCATCTGGGTCAAACGCTCGACGAGCGCTAGCGATGCCTTCGGAGACGTGGCGCCAGGGATGTATGCGGGG
The DNA here is from genome assembly GCA_938038785.1 of uncultured Acidimicrobiales bacterium. Taxonomy (GTDB): domain Bacteria; phylum Actinomycetota; class Acidimicrobiia; order Acidimicrobiales; family SHLQ01; genus SHLQ01. Next base: position 11,853 of record CALHTB010000002.1, on the reverse strand, counting down.
ACGGCGGCCCACAGTGATGCGACGGTGAAGCCAGCGTCGCGCGCTTGGGCATGAAGTACGCCGACGATGCCGGTAGGTCCTTCGTAGTTCGACGGCTCAAGCCCGAGCTTGACTGCGGTTGCTTCGTCGTAGGCCGTACCCAGAACCTGGACAGGGCGGGTATGGGGCACATCGGCGAGCAACGCCCCAAGCGTCACGATCATCTCGGCGCCAAGTGACCGGGCCGTATGCAGAACTTGTTCGGTGAACGTACGCCACCGCATCTGTGGCTCAACACCGAGCATGACGATTGCATCAAACGGCGCATCGGCAAGGCGGCACGCATAGAAGCTGGTGTCGGGCCAGTGGAGCTCTCGCTCAAATCCATCGACGATCTCGACGGTCGGCCTCATCGCGGTGAAATCGAAGAACTCTTCGGGGTCGATGTCGGCAAAGAGCTCACCGCTCCATCGGTCGATGAGATGGTGGGCGGTGGTCGACGCAGCATCGCCAGCATCGTTCCAGCCCTCAAAGGCGACGATGAGAACGGGCGAGCGAAGTTGCGGTACCTGTGAGTAACGCACGTGGGTGGCATCACCAGGGGGGCTTGTCACGACAAAAACGGTATCGGTGTGTTGTTCGTAACACACGCGGGAATGTGTCGAGTCCGCTACCAAACGTGTTGTGTTCGCAGAACTCGGCCGACAGATCGGCGTGCGACGACGGCGCTGTGAACATTGCTGGCTTGAAAGGAGGCCCTGAAAGAAGGCCCTGAAAGACGGCATAGTTGGTCTGGCCGTCTAAGGTGGCCAACGTTCGCTGTCGGAGGGTGTTCGTGGTCTCGGTTTCTGAAGTTCGCAATGTCGATGACGAGATTGTTGAAGCGTTTGCACGATTGATACCGCAGCTCTCCCGCTCAAGCCCACCTCCAGACCAGGCCACCTTGCAAGCGATTGCTGACAGCGAGGCTTCGACGCTGCTCATCGCCCGTGACGACGATGATGCTGGGACGATCCTCGGCTCGATGACGTTGGCGATGTTTCGAATCCCAACCGGTCTTCGCGCCTGGATTGAAGATGTTGTTGTTGACGAGAATGCACGCGGCAAAGGCGTCGGCCGTCTTCTGAACGAACGAGCGCTCGAGATCGCAAGAGACGCCGGAGCCAAGACGGTCGATCTGACGAGCCGGCCAAGTCGGGAAGCAGCAAACCGGCTCTACCAACGGCTCGGCTTCGTTGCCCGCGAAACCAACGTGTACCGATATTCGATGGCGGAAAACTCAGCTGGCCCGACCAGCTGATCAAGGGGAACCATCATGACATTGACTTTCGACAACACCTTCGTGAACAGCGGGGGCTCACAACAAAGTGTTGTCACCGACGTTCGCACGATCGTCAAAGCGTCGGCACCACGCCCGCTGTTGTCACGAAAGGCTGAATCCCGGCTTAGCCCGAGACATCACCAAGTCCTCGAGCAGCTCGACGAGCTGTTCATGCAGAACGGTTTTGCGTCGTTCACCATCACCGACCTTGTTCGCGAGGCTGGCTGCTCCCGACGAACCCTGTACGAGATTGCTCCATCGAAGGAGCAACTTGTCCTCATCGTCCTCGACCGTCGCCTTCACCGCATGGGTCGCGCAGCCTTGAACTCGATCGACCCGTCGGCACCCCTGAGCGACCAGATACGCCAATACATCGAGGGTGGCGTTGGCTACCACCTCTTTGCTCCGATGGTCGACGACCTGGCCGACGAAGCGCCGGCGCGTCGCCTCGTTGACCGGCACTACCGATTCGTCATGACCGTCGTCCAGAAGCTTGTGCGCCTCGGCATTGACCGTGGCGAGTTTGCTGAGGTCGACCCCGCCGTTGTTGCCTCTGTGGTCACTGGCAGCTCGCTCTACTTCATGCAGTCGGCGGTCTCAGAGGACACTGGCCTTGACCTGTCAGCTTTGGTCTCGGGCATGCTCGACCTTGTGCTCGGCGGGTTGCCCCACACCGCATCGATGTAGCAGTGGCTGGCGTTGGCGAGGTACGCAGTGATTTGCTTGCCGAGCAAGATGCTCTCGACGCGGCCCTCGCCGACCTCGACAGCACGAGTTGGACAACAGCAACGGCTAGCCCACGATGGTCGGTCGCCGACCAAATCGCACACCTTGCTTTCTTTGATGACACCGCTGCGCTCGCGATTGATGACCCAGACCGCTTCTCTGCTCATGTCGACGAACTCATGTCACAGTTCACCGACGAGCTTGCTGTCGACGAGGGCACGTTGGGGGCGTATCGCCAGCTAAGTCCCGAAGACCTGCTCGCAGCGTGGCGAACAAATCGAGCTCGTCTTGCCAAGGCGTCGGCCAGCCTTGCTGATGACGATCGGGTCATCTGGTACGGACCGTCCATGGGCTCGAAGTCCTTCCTAACGGCACGGCTCATGGAGTGTTGGGCCCATGGCCAAGACGCCCTCGACGCTGTTGGACGAAGCGTCGAACCGACCGACCGACTGCGACACATTGCCCGGCTCGGGTTCATCACCCGCGGTTGGTCGTACATGGCCCGAAAGCGTGAAGTGCCAACCGCCGAAGTGGCCGTTCGCTTGGCAGCCCCGTCAGGTGACGAGTGGGTATACGGCGACGAGGACGCCGAACAGATAATCACGGGCCCGGCGGTCGACTTCTGTCGGGTGGTAACCCAGCGAACTCACGTCGACGATACCGAGCTCACCGTGGTGGGGGCCGCGGCGCGGGACTGGATGTTGGTGGCCCAGGCATTTGCCGGTGCTCCAACCACCGGACCCGACGCGCGTTCCTAGGTTGCGGCCCGTTCTTAGTTGGTGAACTGGAGTTGTCGGAGGGTTACTTCCAACTGCGATTTGGTGAACGGGACTCGAGCCATATCGATGAGGTCGCCCTCGGCGCTGTAGAAGGCCGTAATGGGCATGCCTTGGGCGGCTCCCAAATCTCGGTAGAGGCCGTTGCGGCGTTGGCCCATGATGTCTTTGGCAATCGGGAACTGCAAGATGTCGTTTCGTTCGGCCATTGGCTTCCAGTTGCCGGTCTCGTTGGAGTTCACGAAGATGAAGTTCACCTCGCCCTCAAGCTCGAGTGCGGTGTCGCGGAAGGCCGGTAGCTCGTCGTCACATGCATCGCACCACGATGCAAAGAAGTTCACGACCGTGGGCTTGCCGTTGAAGTCGGCCAAGCGAATGCGATCGGTTGGGTCGTCCTCGTTCTGAAGGTTCGGAAGGTCGAACGCCTCGGCGGCCACTACGCCTTCGCCTCCGGTGTCGGTTGCGTCACGAACGCCGTTGAAGATCAGCACACCCATGACGAGCGCGCCGATGCCGATCAGGATGGCCCACTGCATCTGTGCCGAGATGCCTCCGGACTTCTTTGCTGGTGACTTCTTGTTTGACTTGTTCTTGGCCATGAGGCTCTTTCCTTATCCCAGGTTCACGATCCACTCCAAGCCAATGGCCCGGAGAAGATCTTGGAGTGTCGTAGTAATGCGAATGAGTTGGTTGGTCATCAGCAGCAGACCGAAGACGATGAGCGAAACCGCTGACACGATGACGATTGTTCGCAGATGGCGCTTTACCCAGGTAAACGCACCCGAGAGATGGCCAAACAGTAGCCCGGTCAGCAGAAAGGGCACGCCCAGGCCGAGGGAGTACGCAGCCAGTAGCGTTCCAGCGGCAAAGGTGCTGTCGGCCGTTGCTGCGAGCGTCAGAATCGACCCGAGCACTGGGCCGATGCATGGGGTCCAGCCAAAGCCAAAAGCAGCGCCCGCAACCGTGGGGGCGGCTGGTCCGAAACGACCGAGATCGGGCTGGAAGCGAGCTTCTTTGAAGTATCGGGGGTCGGTGGTCAGTAGCGAGCCGAGGAGAAACAAGCCCATGGCGAACACGAGGAATCCGGAGAGTTGTGTCAGAAGTTGCTGATTGTCGAACAAGAGCGTTCCCAACGCGCTGGCTGACATGCCGAGGCCGATAAACACTGCCGAGAACCCGAGGATGAACAGGCTGGTGCTGCGAGCGATAGGCCAGAGGCGGCTGAATCGGCTTCCTTCTCCCTCTTGAACCTTCGTGATATCAAATCCGGTTATCACCGACAGGTATCCGGGCACGACGGGTAGCACGCACGGTGACAGGAACGAGATAACTCCTGCACCAAACGCGATCAAATACGAGACAAGGCTGATGGTTTCAAGGTCGATTGGTGTGAAACACCGCCCAGCGCCGTCGTTGTTCCACGTTTTTCGGAATCTTTCGCCGTCCTTACCCCCGGACCTACGGGGCTCGGTTTCGTGGTTCATCCACACCAAAATTGGCCTCTAGGCATCCCCCGAATCTGGGCTGCTGGTGGCTACGTTCAGTGAGGTTGATGCCTGTATTGGCATTGGTTCTCTCGTTACTCATCCCCTCATCTCTCGCCGGCGGCGGAGAAGCTCGGTATTCCTCAATTCATGCGACGTCTCGTGGTGCTGATCATGGTGGCAACAGCGGTTGCTGTTGTTGGATCGCTCGGGTCTCTCGACGCCCAAAATGGCGATGATCATCCGTTCTCGACAACCTGGTGCTCGTCTCCGGTTGTCGTACCGCTAGTCGATGCAAGTGCATTGACCACCACGCCAGCGCCGGGTGTGGTCACCGCCCGCGGCGCAACGGCCGTGCTCTCGAGCCGTGGTCCGGTGATCCGGATGACCGAAACAGGTAGTCGAGTCCAGGTGACCCTGGGGCAGACCTTGTTCCACACCCAATGGCTTTTCGGTGCGATCGATGAGGGCGACAGCGTCCGTGCTGATGCCTTCATCGGCGAGGCTCGCCAGCCGATCGTCGCATCGTCTGCTCGTGGAGCTCTCGTCACCTCAGACGAGCAAGCCACAATCGGGCTCACGACCGAGTCTCGTGAAAAGCCGCGTTCGACTGGTGAGATCGATGTGTTTGTCGGAGCGACCGAGCTGCTGTTCACCAACGAGGGTGAGACGCCGGTCGACTTGATTGCGGCAATTGGTTGCCCTGCCCTCGAGGTCTCCACCGAAGTGATTTCAGCACCAACGTGGGATGCCGAGTCGCAACGATTTGTCGCCGAGCACGAGGTGACCTTCCGGAATCGGTTGATCAACCCGCGCACCAGTGCGCTTCGCTCCCAGGACAATGCGGTTGCGGGCACAATCGTCGACAACCTCGCGGTGGATCTAGCTGTTTGGGCTGACGGCTTTCGCTCTGCCGAGATCACCTCGATCGACCTGTCGCGCGAGCTCGATCGTCGACGAAACCTCGAGTTCGACGGTGTGAGCGATACCGGGGTCCTGACCACCCCGCTGCGCATGACGAACTCGGGCGAACAGCGAATTCGCTTCTCGGTCACCTACGAGCCGAATTTCGACGACGCGACATGGAGCGAGGGTGTGAGCGTGCCCGCTCCGACGCTCAGCCTTCGCGGTCGAGTTGATGATGTGCAGGTAGGTGTCACCGCAGTGCTCCGCCCAGACGGCGCCGAGGTCGATGCGTCAACCTCACCGAGTCGACTAGTGACACCGGCGCCGGATCTGACCGTCGAGCACTCGTATCTGCGAGAGCCAACCTCAACCGCTGACGGCAATGTGAAGCTGTCCGAGCGGATCGTCGTAAGCAACATCGGCGACACGAGGGTTGACGAGCTTGTGGTTCGCTACCCCCTAGCCGACATGTATGGACCCGGGAGTGTGCTTTCCGAGCTCGCGGGGCTTGCATCGCACGGATGTCGGGGCTCCTACTCTTCATCGTTCGACGGAAGTGCGAACTCGGTCGTGGTCTTCGACCCGACCGGTCTTGACGTGGGCGAAAGCTGCACGATCGATATCCGCGGAACCGTTCGACCTGGCACCATCCCAACCGCCGAGGGCCACGAGTACGAAGCCCCGGTCACTGCGACTGCTCGTTCGGGAGCTCGTAATGTTCGAGACTCACTTGCCGTTCGGGCCACGCTTGCGCAGAACCCGCAGATCTCTTTCGAACTCTCCGACATCGAAGCGACGAACCTCGAAGACGGCCGGTACGGCTTGGCTGGCGATATCACCATCGAGAACCTTGGCGATCAGAATCTGTCGGGCATCGGTGGACGCATCGACGTCGCAACAACCTCGACGGGCGACCCTGTCCCTGCTGAAATCGTCGTCGCTGAGATTGCTGGTGATGACACCTGTACTGGTCTGGGCGTGCCAGGTGGGTCGACGTCAGGAGTCGTCCTCACCGCAGGCATCGATATGGCGCCAGAACAAGAATGCACCATTGCCTTCGAGCTGATCGCGCGGCCGGGAACGACCTTGGACGGGTGGGCGATCACAACGTCAGGTGAAGCACTGTCGGCACGAGGTCTCGCCGTAACCGTCGTGCCGAAGACCTCCGAAATTGAACTGACCGAGGCTCCGTCGATCACCTCAGAGTTGTCGGTTCGAGATGTCGTCAACAACGCAGACGGTACCTACACCGCCACGCTCATCACCGAGATCACCAATGACGGCAACACCCCACTCAACTCGGTTTCGACCAGCGATACAGGCCAGGAAGTGTTTGGTGACTCCGTGGTGGTCGCGGAACGAATTGGTGACACGTGCAGCGCAATCGCACCCGGATCGCCGCTGCGCGCGGCCAGCCAGGCTGCGAACGGCCCAACGTCCTGTACCGTCACGCAGCAATACGTGGTTACTCCCGAGGCTGAGCTCGCCGGTTGGATGATCGAGGCGAACTCGTTGGCGGCGTCGACATCGAGTGTTGAGGTGTCCTCGTCGGCAGAACTCGCAGACGCAATCGATTTCACCGAATCGCCTTCGGTCGTCTCGTCGATCGCTGTCACGTCCATCGAGAAGGTCGATAACCGAAGCGTACGGCTGGTTCTACGATCCGTCCTCGAGAACACGGGCGACATCGAAGTGCGAAATATCCAAGCCACCCTCGATCTCGACGATGCACTCAACGGCGCTGACTACACGATCGAAGCCATCGGCGCTGACGGCGTCATTGCGTCGACCACCTTCAATGGACGCAATCAGACTCGAATGCTCTCAGGCGTCGACGAAATCGCCAGCGGTGCACAGGCCGAGATACGTGTTGTCGTCTTGGCCCAGACCGGAACCGACAGCGGTCCTTTCACCTTCGAGCTCGACACCACCTCGATAGCGCCTTCTCAGGAAGATGTCGTCGTCCCTACGACAAACACCGAGCAAACGGTGCCACTTGTCCAGGTAATCGACCGGGCGCTGCTCGCAACGAACAACAAAGATGGGACGTACGAGATCGAGCACAAGGTCACCGCACATAATGTTGGCGAGGTTGAAGTTCCGCGAATCGATGTCACCACCAACTTCGTGGGCGTGTTCGGCGAGTTTGTTGTGGGTGATGTTTCGCTCGAGTCCACGTGCGACTCTCCGGTGGCTGCGGGCAGCACCTGTTCGTCAGTTCGTCGGGCCACGGTCAGGCCTGGATCAGCAGTAGGGCCGTACACGATCGACACAAGCATCGCTTCGGCGGACAGCAGCCAGCTTGTCGCCCTCGTCATCCCAGAGCCCACCAACATCCAATTTGAAGCCCGCGCGAACCTGCCTCTGCGCCTCGAAGAGCGCCCCTCGATTTCGATCGAAAGCGACGTCGCTCCGTTCGAGAACTCTCCCTTTGAGAACAATGGTGACGGCACGTTCACGGTCGAATACTCCGCCGAGGTCACGAACACCGGCGACGTTCCCCTGTACCGCGTCGGCGTGTCCGACTTCGCTCCGCCGTACGGTGACGCAGCGGTCGACAACGTTCTCGTTTCCGACACGTGCGCCGCGGTGAGTTTCAACACGCCACTCGGCCCATCGCAGACTTGTGAACGTACGCAGCAGCTCCGGGTGTGGCCAGGGGAGAACCTCGGACCATGGGTGGCAACAACACGAGTCTCTGCGGATTCCCCGTCGTTTGACACAGTGCTCGAGGAAGAACGGTTCGAGCCCGTCACCTTCGAAGAAGTTGTGGAGATCGAGGCCGAGTCGAGCCTCGCTACCCGGACCAACAATGGTGATGGCACCTACAACGTCACCTATGAACTGGTCGTCACCAATGCTGGTGACGTCCCGCTGGTATCTATCTCGGCATCCGACGCCGGAACTGCTTACGGCGAAACTCGTCAGTCTCAAGAAACGGTGTTCGACAGTTGTTCGGGCATTTCCCCACCGGCTCCGCTGGCGCCATCGGGCGAATGCCGAATCGAACTTAACCAACGATTGTTGCCGGGCGCCGAGCTTGGACCCTTCGAGGTAACTACGACGGCCTCAGGCGAGTCGTTCTCGACCAAGGCGACCACCGTCGAAACCACGAGCAACGCCCTTACCCTCACCGAGTCACCCAAGCTCGAACTCAGCACCAAAGTGGCCTCTGTCGAGAGCGTCGACCCCGAGACGTTCCGGGTGGTCACCAACCTGACCGTGGCCAATGGCGGCGATGTTCGAGTGGACGATCTCGAAGTGGCCCTCGATGTTTCCGAGCTCTTCCCCGACTCGACCTTCCGCATCGACGGCCTCATCAGCAACGATTTCGTAGTCGACGAAGCGTTCGCTGCGGGAGAGTCTCTTCAGATGCTCGAAGAGGGTCAGGGTCTCGGAGTCGGCGCTGAAGGAACGATGACGCTCATCTTGTCGATCGAGCCCGAGGACGACACCGGCCCGTTCGTCGGTGAACTTCGAGCAGCCGGTCAGTCACCCGCCGAAAACGACGTGTCCGCAGTCATTGGCGCACAGGTCGACCTTCCGTCGGTCATCCTCGACGTCGTCGCACAATCGGTCAACAACAACCGTGACGGTTCCTACACCGTCACCACGAGTTACGAACTGACCAACGACGGCAGCACGCCGCTCGAATTTGTGCGTCTGATCGAGGACATCGACGCCATCTTCGTCGGAACCAATGCCCGGACGCTTTCGGTCGAATCAGACGACCTTCCGGTTGCCGATCTCGCCGATCGGCGGCGGGGCAACGACGTGCTCGAATGGGGAGCCACGCTCGAAAGCGGCACGACCGCAGTGGTCACAACCGATGTTTTGGTCGAGCCCGGTAACGTTCTCGGCCCGTTTGTTCCGAGCGCAGCTGCCAACGCCTTGTCGCCAGCGGGCACACCGGTTGCCGCCACTGGATCTGCCCCCGATGAGATCGAGTTTGTCGAACAGCCAGCATTGCGGGTGTCGCAGCGACTCCTCAGCCGTCCGGCATGGAACAGCTCGGGGACCTTCGATGTGAGCTTCGCCATCGAAGTCGTCAACGACGGAGATATCGAACTGCGAAGCTTGCAAGTTCGCCAAGACCTTCTGAACGCCCTCGGCGCGAACTCGCGAGTGAGGGTGCGAGACATCCGTTCTGAGACGCTTGCGGTCAACGACGACTTTGACGGACGCGGCCAACTCCCACGAACTGTCGATCCGGTCGAAGGCGAAGAACCCGAACAAGAAACGGGGACTGTGCGCGACCTCGGGGACACCCGACTGCTTCGCGGTTGGGACACGTTGCCCGCAGGTGAGACGGGAACGATCGAGCTCGACCTGACGGTCACCCCCGAAGAGCGCGGTGTGTACAGCACTCGTGTGGTTGTTTCAGCACTGTCTCCGGCGGGCACCGGACTTGGCTCTGCCGAGGGCGATTCGATTGAAGCGAACACGCTTACGCGCCTCAGTGTGCAGGGCGAGATTGGTGTGGCCAAACAGACCATCGGCGAGCCATCGGTTCGCCCCGATGGTGCGGTTGGTGTTACCTATGAAATTCTCGTCGAGAACGCCGGCCCATTCCCACTGACCAACGTTGAAGTCCACGACCAGCTCAGCCAAGCGTTTGGCGTTGGATCGACCTTCGTTACTTCCCGGGTTCGTATCGAGGCGAACTCGCCCTGCGAAGGTTTTGCGAGCTCGAGCTATGACGGCGGCACGATCGACCCCGTCTTGGTCTCCGGTGTCGAGCTGAACCCCGGTGAACGGTGCCGAATCCAGTACGACGCCGTGGTCATTCCGTCGAAGGCCCTTCCCGGACCATTCCGTAGCTCAGCGTTCGCGATCGCATCTGATCCGTTCTCAGGAACGGTGATCGATGACTCGACCGACGGCACGAACACCGACCCCGATGGCAACCAAGAGCCAGGCGACAACGACATCGCGACCTCCGTTCGAGTCGAGGTGCCGTTGCCGTCAGCGACACTGGTCGTCGAACCAACCGAGGGGTCGGCACTGGGCGGTGACGAGTGGTACGAGTTCGGCTACGACGTTGTGCTCACGAACACCGGCGCAATCGATGTTGATACCACTCGCCTGACCGCTGCGCTCGACGATGCGTGGACTGTTCCATACGACGTCGTCTCGATCTCGAGTGACGATCTTGCAGTGAACACGTCGTTTGACGGCAGCAGCCGTGACAACCTTCTGCAACGGCGCAACCGGCTTCGCGCAGGTGACACGGCCGTAGTCTCGCTGCGGGTTCGGGCCGCAAAGCCACGCTCGGGCGATCTCACCGTGCCGTTCGAGTTTCGAGCATCGTCGGTCACCGGTGACCAACTCGTCGTCGAACTCGAGGAACCAGCCGTAGCTCTCGCTCCGGGCGATTCGGTCGCGGAAGCTTGGCTCGACACACTCACTACCGAAGAGAAGCGATTGCTGGCGCTCGGCGGTGCGGCCATCTTGTTGTTCATTGCCTTGTTCATCCGCCGCATGGTGATTCAGGTGCGCCGCTACCGCAAGGTCCGGGCTGTTCGACGGGCCGAGCAGTTGGCCAACGAAGAGCTGTTCGTCGACCTGACTGCCAACGATGTCGACGATTCCGAAGAGTCGTCGAAGTCTCGGGTACGGGCGCATCCTCCCGAGATCGATCTCACCGATGATAACGAGATCGAAGTCGAGCACTATTCGCCACGTCGCCGACGCGGTCGCCGTCCGATCGACAAGACCAACAACCTGTAACGCTTCAGCTCGCTGAGCTACTCGTTCTCGATCGCCATGACTTGGTCGACGCGGCGTTGATGGCGTCCACCTTCGAACTCGGTCGATGCGAACAAGTCGACGATCTCTTCGGCAATAGACAAGCCCACGACGCGCGCCCCGATCGACAGAACGTTTGCATCGTTGTGTGATCGCGCCATGCGGGCGGTGTAGAGGCAGTTACATAGAGCAGCGCGTACGCCTTTGACCTTGTTTGCTGCGAGCTGCTCACCCTGACCACTTCCGCCCATGACAATGCCCCAGTCGGCATCGCCAGCGGCGACCGCACGGCCGACGGCTGCGCAGAATTCGGGGTAGTCCACCGACTCGGTTGAGTCGGTTCCAAGGTCGACGACATCGTGACCCTGTTCAACGAGTCGAGCAGCCAGGTGGGCCTTCAGGTCGAATCCGGCGTGGTCACTTCCAAGGGCAATTCGCATGGCTGTATCTTGCTCGGACTTTGGCGCAGATGCGTTATCCGCGGATGTCGGGCGGAAGTCCCGAGGGGGAGCTAGCTCGGAAAGTTCAAGGTTTCGCGGATGTCGGGCGGAAGTCCCGAGGGGGAGCTAGCTCGGAAAGCTCAAGGTTTCGCGGATGTCGGGCGGAAGTCCCGACAAAAGGTAGGTCGAATGGCCCGAAGTTGTTTGGGGGTATACACCTTTAGCGATTTTGTGCCGAAGAAGTGCTTATGTTGTCACTCAACCGTCTTCGTCGTGCACGGCGGAGCTCTGAAGAATCTGAGCCTCGATCTCTGCGTGAACGCGGTGCTGCAGCTCTTGAGTTCGCTTTGATCGCACCGTTCTTCTTCTTGGTTGTTTTCGGCGGTATTGAGATCGGCTTTATGTTCCGCAGCAACCTTGCGCTACAAGACACGTCGCGAACAGCTGCTCGCGTTGCTTCGGTCGAACGCAAC
>CALHTB010000001.1 GCA_938038785.1 uncultured Acidimicrobiales bacterium | reverse complement strand
CATCTCGCCGCTGTAGTGCCAAGGTGGCGACGGCAAAATGCTGCCGGCCCCAGTAGGCGTACGCGGGTACATCAAACCGTTCAGTTCTGCCATGAGCGGAGCTTAATCGTTTGGTACCAAACGATTCAAGTGGATGTATCGGAGTTGGTTAATCGTCGTTGTCGGACGCGTTGGTGGTGACCGTCCGCAGGAGCTCAGCAAGAGTTTGCATCTCGGCGACATCGAGCCCGGCGGTCATCGACGACTCGAAGGCGTTGAACTTGGGAAAGAGCTCGGAGATCGTGTCGGTGCCCGATTCGGTGAGGGCCACGGTGACTCGACGTTTGTCTGCCGGCACTTTTGTTCGCTTCACCAACTCTTGTTTCTCAAGAGTGGTCAGCATTCCGGTGAGGGTGCCCTTCGCGAGCGCACATTCCTCGGCCAATTGCGCGGTCTCCATCTCGCCCCATACCCACAGCACCCACAGAATGGTGAAGCCTCCGAACGAGACGTTGTAATCGGCGAGCACATCGGCCTCGGCGCGGCGCCGAACCGCTGCGGCAGCGCGGTAGATATTCGAGATTGCGTCGAGCGATGCGAAGTCGAGGGGCTTGCCGCCAAGACGAGCCTTCACCTGCCGCTCGGCATCGAGCAAGCGGTCGCCTGTTGAGCTCTCAGGCTGGACGCGCTCATCGTCGAAGGTGGTCACCTGGCCGATAGTAGCCGTGCCCTCGAAGGCAACTCTCACTCGCGTTGGGAAAGTCGTTAGGTACCGAACTATTGTGGCCGCAACACGATCGAAGGACGACAATGGCTGAGATCCGCCGCATTCTGCTCGATGGCTATCCGACCGAGGTCCGCCGTGATGGCGACATGCTCGTTGCCCATGACGGGCGAACCGTCGCCGTTGATGAGGCAACCCACCTCTCGCCGGTCGAGCCCAGCAAGATCATCTGTATTCACCTGAACTACACCAGTCGGGTCGACGAGTTCATGACGAAGCTGCCGGTGGCGCCAACGTACTTTCACAAGCCGATCACAGCGCTGACCGGACACGGCTCGAACATCGTGCGGCCCGCTGGCTGTGAATGGCTGAACTACGAGGGCGAGATCGCCATCGTCATCGGCAAGACGTGTCGCAACATTTCACCCGACGAGGCGGGCGGCTACATCGCTGGCTATTCGGTGGCCAACGACTACGGCCTCCACGACTTTCGCGACACCGATGCCGGCTCGATGCTTCGGGTCAAGGGCAGCGACACCTTGTGTCCGGTTGGGCCTGGGCTCGTCACCGATTGGGACTTCCGTAACAAGCGGATTCAGACCATCGTCAATGGCGAGGTCAAACAAGACGCCAACACCGATGAGATGGAGTGGGACATGCACTACATCGTCGCCGACATCGCGCGGACCATCACGCTCGTTCCCGGGGACATCCTGTTGTCGGGTACCCCAGCGAACTCGCGCACGGTGTATCCGGGCGACGTGGTCACCGTCGAGGTCGAGGGTCTCGGGGCGCTTACGAACTCGATCGTCACCGGCCCAACGCCGATTCGTTCCGATGTGGGCGCGCAACCGAGCGATTCCGAAGAGGTGCTGTCTACCGCACAGGGCGGCGACTGGGAGTTCCGCGGAATTCGAGCTCCGCTCGGCCCGGGTGCGGCGCACTACAAGAGCACGCTCGACGAAGACGAGGCATAGGAAATGCGTACCGCAGATGTCGGTGGGGTAGCGGTTCCGGTCGATCACTTCATCGGCGGAAAATGGACGGCGTCGGACTCGACATTCACGACGAGCTCGCCCTCGACTGGGATGCAGGGCCGCTGGCCGACGTTGCCCGTGGCGATGCCGCTACAGCAGCCGCTGCGGTTGACGCCGCAGTTGCCGGCTTTGACGTGTGGGGCTCGTACACGCCAGCCCAACGTGCCGAAGTTATGCACCGCATGGCCGACCTCATCGAAGCGAACAACGACGACATCGCCATGGTCGAGACGCTCGACATGGGCTTCATGTACGAATCGATGAAGAACCGGCTCGTCGCCCGCGGGGCGATCAACTTTCGGCTCTACGCCGACCTGATTGTCGACTACGAAGAGCGGGCATGGGACGCCAAGAACATGGCCAATGTCGTGCAACGTATGCCGGCAGGTCCCGCGGTAGTCATCACCCCATGGAATGCGCCGTTCATGCTGAGCACTTGGAAGCTGGCTCCCGCGTTGGCCGCCGGAAACAGCGTGATCCACAAACCGGCCGAGTGGTCGCCTCTGTCTGCGGCGTTGCTAGCCGAGCTGGCCGACGAAGCAGGGTTCCCGGCGGGGTCGTACAACCTGGTTCAGGGCATCGGGGAAGAGGTTGGCGCTGCCTTGGTGGCCGACCCGAAGGTTCGCCGCATCACCTTTACTGGTTCACCGGCAACCGGCCGCCACATCGGCAAGGCCGCAGCCGAGAACTTGGTGCCGTTCACTGCTGAGCTCGGTGGTAAAGGGCCGCTCGTGGTCTTTGCCGACGCCGACCTCAACGCCGCCGCGTACCGAGCAGCATGGCAGTTCGACGATTCGGGCCAGGTCTGTCTTGCTGGCACCCGGATCCTCGTCGAGGAATCGATCCGCGACGAGTTCCTCGTGAAGTTCAACGAGCATGCCGACGCCCTCGTTCTCGGTGACCCCCGCGATGACGGCACCGACATCGGGCCCGTTGTTCATCCCGACCATCGAGCCAACATCCATGGCTTCGTCGAGCGTGCGGCTGCGGCTGGTGACACGATCGTTCGCGGCGGCATGCCCGCAGAAGACAGCATGCACTACGTGCCGACGCTGATCGAGCCAGCGTCCAACGACAGCGAGGTCGTGCAGCACGAAGTCTTTGGCCCGGTGCTCACGTTCCAAACGTTCGCTACTGAAGCCGAAGCGATCGAGCTGGCCAACAGCACCGCGTACGGCTTGTCAGCCATGGTGTGGACCACCTCTCAAGACCGTGCCGAGCGGGTTGGCCGAGCTCTTCGTGCTGGCCTGGTGTGGGTCAACACCTTCCTCGTTCGCGACCTCACTGCGCCCTTTGGTGGCTGCGGAATCAGCGGAATTGGCCGCGAGGGCGGCGACCACGCGCTCGACTTCCATAGTGACCTCAAGACGCTGATGATCCTGAACGGCACGGTCACCGCGAACCTTTGATCTCTAGCTGTTCAGGGTTCGGTACCAGGAAAGGGCTGCGTCGATGGCTTGGCCGTCGCCGGAAATGAGTCCGAAATGGTTGACTGTCGCATCAACCTCAACAAGTTCGGCACCAGGCACGCCGGTTGAGTACCTGAGTGGCACATCATCGTCGGTTGGCGACACGATGATCAGCGTTGGGATGTCGCTTGGTCTGCGTACCGACGCGTACTCGTAGCGGTCGGGAACCTCATCGGGTGAACCGTCGAGCAGCCCGTCGACCGCGCCGTTGCCCAAGCCGTCGATCGATGCTTGTTCGAGATCGGCGATCGGGGCCAGGGCGACCACTGCTTGGGGAATGACCAGCGGCTCTTCGCCTGCGAGCTGGCCCCGGGTGCGAAGCCACAGTGCGAGCTGCCCGCCAGCGCTGTGCCCGATCACGACAACGTTCTCCGGGTCGAGGACGGCAGAAGCAGGCATCGCCGCAACCGCGTCGATGGCGGCGCCTAGGTGGTCGAATGTGTGCGGCCAGCCTCCCCGACTCTCACCGACCCGCCCGTACTCGATGTTCCACACTGCGAACCCCTCAGCGGTGAGCCGGTCGGCGAGGCCATCCATTAGTGACAGGTCGCCAATGTTCCGCTTCCAGAACCCGCCGTGGATCAGCATCGCCACGCGATAACCCTCGTCGGGCTTGGCGGAGTCAGGAAGGGTTAGCCGACCAAAGGTCGCTGGGTCCTCGCCGTATTGCACGGTGCTCGACTTGGGTAGCGGCGAGAGCACTCCGCGGTGCACGCGCTCGCCCGACCCAGCGAGGAGCAACGCACCCAAAAACAACGCGCACACGCTTACCGTGAAACCGAGTAGTGCTCTCGTGTGCCGCATCGGTCTCAAACGCTAGGCGGCGTTAGGGTTTCTCCGTGGGAACGAGCAAGCCAGGTCGATATGAGGTTGTGTGGCCCAGCAGTCCGCGGGGCATTCAGCAACGACAGCGGTCGCCCCGAGTTGACCTCGATACGGCGACCGTGGCGTTTCTGTGGGACTACCTCTTCCGAGGTGACGAACTGTTCCCGGTTCTCGAAGCCGAGCTGCGGCGCCGCTACCCGGCGATCGAGATCGTTGGGTACGAGGAGTTCGGCAACCTGCACGGTGCCGACGAGAAGGAGCGCATCGAAGCACTGCCCGCAGACCTGCGCAATCGTGGTGTCGACGCGGTGGTGTCGGGGATGGGTTGTTGAGGTAGCTGTACGCCCGCCGTGATGCGGGCAGCACTTGCCGCCGAATCGGTGGGGATTCCATCGGTGTCGATCGTGTGTGATGGCTTTCAAGGCCAAGCTGCAGCGACGGCTCGCGGTCATGGGTTCGACAACATTCCGATTGCGGTAACCGTTGGCCATGTCGACGCGCAGTCGGTCGAACAGATGACGTCCAACTTTGTGAACGAAACCGTCGACCACATCGTCCATGGGCTGACAGTAGAACCCGAGCTCGCTGACGGCGCTGAACTCCCAGGCGGGGCTGCCGAGCCAACCGCCCTCGATGTCGTCGTGAGCGGAACGATCGACGACGTGCACGCGCATTTCGTCGAGAAGGGTTGGACCGACGGCCACCCGTTCATCCCGCCGACCCAAGACCGGGTCGAGGCGTTCATTACCAACTCTGGCCATGACCCGTGGAAGACACTCGGAGTTGCGTCATCTTCGGGACGAGACCTCACGATCTGGTCGATCGCAGTGAACGGCGTGATGGCGGGCTGTCGCCCCGAGCACCTTCCGGTGCTGATCGCCATAACCGAAATTCTGGCCGACCCGTCCTATGGAGCCGAACACTCGGGCAACACCACCGGAGCTGACGCAATCGTGGTTCTCGACGGGCCAAACACCGCAGCGCTCGGGTTCAACCATGGTCCTGGTGCGATGCGTGAGGGAGCCCATGCCAACACGTCGGTTGGTCGGTGGCTCCGGCTGTATCTACGAAACGTGTTTGGCTTTACCGCTGATGCTCATGACAAGGCGACGTTCGGAAATCCGACTCGGCCGGTGCTCGCTGAGGACATGGAGTGTCTTGCCGAGATCGGGTGGACCACGCTCGCTGAAGACCTGAGCGCAGCAGGTCCTCGGCCGGAAGTGCCGAGCGTGAACACAGGACCTCGGCCGGAAGTGCCGAGCGGAGATGCCGTTTCGATGGCCCGGATGAACAGCGGCACGATTATCGGCAGCGTGTTTGGTTCGACCCCTGAGGAGGTCGTGCCGTACCTCGCCAACGGGATCGTTCGAACCGCCGCGTGGGATCTCACCCACGTCTATGGGCTTGGCCACAATCAGTTTCAGCCGCTCCTAGTTATCTCGCCATTGATTGCGCGCCTGTTCGCTAGCGCAGGGTGGTCGAAGGTCAAGGTGCAAGCTGCGTTGTTCGAACACGCCCGGTTGCCAGCGAGCACGTTCGAGAAGTTCATTGGTGAGTGGAGCAACCTCACTGCGGGCAGGCGCACGCTGGCCGAGCTTGTCGAGGCGGGTGAGCTGCCGACGGTGTTCGCCGAATCCGATGACCCGAATCGTCTGGTGCCAGTCGTTGGCAACCCGGCGCAGCTGCTTATTGCCGTAGCCGGCGACCCGACCCGTGCCAATGCGTTTGCGTTGAGCAACGACGGCCCGCACGGGTGGTGGACCACCAAGACAGTCGATCACACCCCGGCCAGCGACCTCGTCTGCAAAATCTGATCGCCAGAACTACTTGTAGGTAGCTACCGGTACGCCCAGGACCGACATGTCTGGGTGCACGCCGAGACCGGGTTCGTTCGGGGCCACCACGCCGCCGTCGACAATCGAGGCGTCGAACTCGGCCAGAACCACCGGCGTGGTGGTGCGGGCATCGAGGATGCAGCGCAACAGTTGCTCGGGAACGGTGTGCGCGAGATGGACGATCGCAGCGAAGGCGATCTGCGCACCCCACGAATCCTGAACGCTCATGGTGAGCCCTGCTGCGTTGCAAATGTCTCGTGTGCGCCGAGATTTCGTGAGCCCGCCCGCTTTCGAGATCTTCAACCCGACGCCGTCGGCGAGGTCGTTAGCGACGATGTTGATCACGCTCGCCTCGGAATCAGCCAACTCGTCGAGAATGATTGGCACTGAGGTTCGAGCTCGCACCGACGCGATCTCACGCCAGCTCGAACATGGTTGTTCGAAGACGATGTCGGCTCCGTCTGGCAACAGGTTCAAGAAACGTAGGGCGGCTTCGGGAAGCATTCCGCCGTTTGCATCGACGAGAAAGAACTCGCCATCTTGCCGATCCGCCAGGCACGCAGCGACGCGGGCGGCGTCGAGCGCTGGTCCGCCTTCAGAATCGAGCGATCCGATCTTGATCGAGTGACCTCGGAAGCCGAGCGATCGATGTTCAGCGACACGAGAGCGCATGTCTTCAGGGCTTCCCGAGCCAATCGAGGAGATTGTGGGGATTCGGGTTTCGGTCGAGCCGCCGAGCAAGTCGTAGACGGGGAGATCTACGGACTTTCCGAACAAATCCCAGCACGCAACGTCGATGGGGGACTTCGCCGAATGATGCCCCACTAGGGCAAGGTCCATGGTCTCGTTGACCCGTTCGGTCCGTCGGGGGTCGAGTCCGAGCAGGGTTGGAGCGAGCAGTTCGATCGCCGAACGGATGCCGTTCGGGTGGGTTGCGATGTAGTTGGAGCCAAAGGGCGTGCTTTCACCCCAGCCGTGAAGGCCATCGTCGGTGGTGAGTCGAACGATCGTCGAATCGAACGATCGGTACTCGCGCCCACCCGACAGTCGATAGACGCCGCCCGAATACGGAAGGTCGACCTGAAATACGTCGATCTGGGTGATCTTCATTGGGAGATCTTCGCGCAGGGTTAGTTGGGGTGTCGCAGCGTGCAACACCCGACCTAGCCACAGCGGTAGCGTGACGCCGTGGACGAGCCCGTTGAACACCCCGACCGGGCCGCCGAGCAGGCCTATCTCGACGCTGCCGGGGCCGCGTTGGTAGCGATGCAGACGCGTGCTGATGCAGCGGTCGTGTTTGGTGCACGTCGGGTTGAAGAAGAAGCCAGCGCTGATGCGCGTATCGCCCAGGGCTACCTCGAGAGCCGAGCTGAGTCACTCGAGTTGGGTGACGTCACGCTTGCGTTTGGCCGGATTGACGAGGACCCACTGTTGGCCGACGGCGACAGTTGGTACGTAGGTCGCCGTCACATCGAGAACGAGGCGGGCGACCCGCTCGTGGTCGACTGGCGTGCGCCCGTCGCCATCCCGTTCTACCGAGCTACTGCAGCTGACCCGCAGGGGCTCGAACTGCGGAGACGGTTCACTATCGATGGCGGCACGCTCGTGGCGTTGTTCGACGAACACCTCGACGACCCCGAGTCGGTGGTGGGCGCCGGGCTGCCCGACCCATTGCTCGCTGAGATCGAACGGTCACGAAGCGGCGAGATGAGCGACATTGTCTCGACGATTGCCGCTGAGCAGGACGAGATTATTCGAGCTCCGCTTTCGGAATGTGTGATCGTTCAGGGTGGCCCCGGTACCGGCAAGACCGCCGTTGGTTTGCACCGTGCTGCCTTCCTGCTCTTTGAATATCGTCGTGAGCTGGCCACGACGCAGGTGTTGGTGGTTGGCCCGAACCGCATGTTCCTTCGCTATGTGGGCAATGTGCTGCCGTCACTCGGAGAGACCGCAGTTACCCAGGCCACCGTGCAATCGCTGCTCGACGTGAAGTATCGGGTTCGAGGCGAAGAGTCGACGGACGTAGCGGTGCTGAAGGGCGATGTTCGAATGGCCCAGGTCCTTCGGGCGGCTGCCCTCGACAAATTGTCGATTCCCAAGGAGGAAGCGCGGCTGGGTGTCGGAGCTCGGACGGTGACGTTAAACCCCGAGCAGATCTCCATGGCACAAAGGACGGCTCTGGGTCGCGACGTGCCGATGAACGACGCCCGTTCGATCTATGGCCAGCTGCTGGTCCGAGAGGCAAAGCAACAGCTGCTCGATCGCGGGATCGACGAACCTGCTGTCGATAGCGCTGCGAGTCAGCTCCAGAAGGGCGACGACCTCAAGAAGCTCATCGCTCGCACCTGGCCGAACCTCGGAGCCACAACGCTGGTGCAGGCAGTGCTGGGAAACAAGAACCTGCTCAAGCGGGCGAGCAGCTCGGTGCTGTCAGATGACGAACGGGCCTTGCTGCAACGCAAGGTGGCTAAGGCCGCGAAGGACGAGGCGTGGACCATTGCCGACCTCGCACTGTTAGACGAAGCCGAGGCGCTGTGCTCGGGGACCTCAAAGCAGTACGGCCATGTCGTTGTCGATGAGGCACAGGACCTCAGCGCGATGGCGCTTCGGGTAGTCGGCCGTCGAGCTCGCAGGGGGTCAGTAACGATCTTGGGTGATATCGCCCAGGCCACCGCGCCGGCAGCCCAGTCGAGCTGGGACGAAGTCATAGGTGCTCTGGGTATCGACCACGACGAGACTGCGGTGCGGGTGTCCGAGCTGACGGTGGGCTACCGGGTGCCTGGACCGATCCTCGACTACGCCAACCGGCTCCTGCCAACCACCGCTCCGAGCATCACCCCATCGACCTCGGTGCGCCATGCCGGACCGGGTCCTGAGCTTGTCGAAGTCACGGCACCTGGCCGGGCGCACGCGGTTATCGACGCTGTTCGGGCGCTTGGCGGTGAGCACCAAACCACGGGCGTCATCGTGCCAGGCCCGCTGCTGGGGGAGACCTTCGACGCCCTCGCAGCCGCCGGCCTCGAACCGGTCGACACGACGAAGTCGCAAACCCTCGGAGCGAAGGTGTCGGTGGTGGACGCCGCGGTTGCGAAGGGGCTTGAGTTCGACGCTGTGGTTCTGGTCGAACCGGCGGCGCTTCTCGACCTCGCCCTTCCCGAGCTCACTGCGCTGCGGCTGCTGTATGTAGCGCTCACCCGTGCCGTGCAGCGGCTCACGATTGTGCATAGCCAGCCGCTCCCGAAGCAGCTGTCTTAAAACGACGAAATCCTGCGCCAGAGGGCAGGTAGCCGTCTAGCGCAGGAATTTTCGAAGATGTGTTCGACTTAGACCTGGCGGCCCAAGAATGCTGCTAGCTGGTCAGCAGCGCACGAACCATCAGCGCACTGCTGCTCGGCGCCGAATGGTGCCGGGCTTCCCTCAGGGCCACGCCATTCAGGAGAAATGCTCTGCTGCGACTGGGCCAAGATGCCCGCAGCGAGTTCGGGTGCGAGGTCGGTGCTTTGGCCGGTGGCCTTGGCAATGTCCCAGCCGTGGGTGAACACGTCGGTCATCGCAATGCCCATGACCGCAGATCCCGGCATTTCGCCGAATGGCAGAGCAACGGTCTTCTCGAGCGCGCCTTCTTCTTCGAAGCAGGCAACACACTCGGCGGCGGCCTGATCGAACGCGGCCATGTAGTCACCGGCAGCCCAGTCTTGGCCTTCGGCGGGCTGTTCGCCCTTCATGCCAGCGATGAAGAACTGCGTGCCGCCAACGACGTGGTTGATGACGCCGGCGACGTCCCACTCGGCGCACGGGGTTTGTGCGCTCATCTGGTCGGCCTGAACGGCGGCCATTGCGGCGCGGGTGGACGCGAATGCAGCCTGAAGTGGTGCTGTTGGACTCATGGGAGGTTTCCTTCTGTCGTGTGCTGCCACGAAACGACAGCAGTACCTACGAACGCAACCTAGCAGTCGGCTTCGACACGCTGCCCTCGCGTCGTAGAGGCGACGATTTTCGCATTGGACCTACAGCAAGTCTTCGAGGGGGTCGTCGAACTCTCGGAGGCTGACCTGGCCTGGTTCGCAGGTGTCGAGCGCTCGACACCAGCGACATGCCGGGCTGGTGGCGATGCGCAGGTTTGATTGGTCGAGCTCTAGTTCGATCATGCGCTTGATGCCGTCGATGGCCCGTTGAGCTGCCGAGAACAGGTGGTCCTCGGTGACGTCCTCGGAGTGAAAGCGCCCCTGGTCGAGGTAATAGCTGGCAATGCGCCGCGGTGGAACCCCGATACGAACGGTTTCGATCATCGCGTAGTGGCGCAGGTCGTGCATGTGCTGAGGCTGGAACTTTCCGCTCTTGAGGTCGACCAGCACCTTGCCTGCCTTCAAGCCCTCGGCACGGCCGAGCGTCAGATCGATCTTGCCCTGCAGCACCACCTGGCCTCCGAAGAGCTCGGCGCGGATCTTCGACTCGGTAACCGGACGCCACTGCTTCTTGAGGTCGGGCCAGCACTCGTCGAACTTCGACACCAGGTCGACCGAATCGGACCGAAGCTGTGCCCGATCGCCGTCGGAGAGCTCCTGCATGAAGGTGCTGATGTTCTGATCGCCGAATTCGAGGCTCGCCATTGCCTCGTCGACGAGGTCGGCGGGCACGGGCACGCCTCGCCAGTTGATCGAGAACTCGATGGCCTTGTGCACCACCGTGCCGCGGGCGAGCGGCACCGACCAACCGGGAAACTCGCGGTCAGCGAGATAGCGCTTCTCGCAGCCGTGAACCGCGCTGATCGCGTGTTTGTTGGCCCAAATCGATGCGTCGCTGGGCAGCATGGCCACATGCTCGGCAATGCCTTTCTCGAGCTCGCCGCGCAGCTCGTAGCGAAGCTCGCCAGGAAACTCGGGCCAGGTCTCTCGTCTGGCGCCGATCTGATCGACGACCTCTTGTTGGACCGGGCTGAGCCCGGCGGCCGTTGGCGGCGCTGGGGCCGGATCAGACGCAAACGTTTCGGTCATGGGTGCGGTTAGCCGCGTGCCTGTTCACGCAGTACGAACTTTTGGATCTTGCCGGTGCTGGTCTTTGGCAGCTCGCAGAACTCGACCGCCTTGGGCGTCTTGAACCCGGCGAGGTGTTCGCGGCAGAAGGCGATGATCTCTTCGGCGGTGGCCTGGGCATCGGGCTTCAGCTCGATGAAGGCCATTGGCACTTCGCCCCACTTCTCGTCTGGCTTGGCCACCACGCCAGCGGCAAGCACGGCGGGGTGCTTATAGAGCGTGTTCTCAACCTCGACCGACGACACGTTCTCGCCACCAGAAATGATGACGTCCTTGAGACGGTCCTTGATCTGGATGTAGCCGTGATCTCGCCACACCGCGCCGTCGCCCGAGTGGAACCACCCGCCATCGAACGCCTTCGCGGTTGCCTCGGCGTCTTTGTAGTAGCCCTTCATCACGGTGTTGCCCCGCATGAAGATCTCGCCTTGGGTTTCGCCGTCGCGCGGCACCATCTTCATAGTTTCGACGTCGAACACGGCGAGCTCTTCATTCATGGGCATGGTGACGCCCTGCCACGCCTTCTTGTCGGCGCGGGCATCAGCGTCGAGGCCGTCCCAGTCTTCGCGCCATTCACACTGGCTGACGTGGCCGTAGGTCTCGGTCAGTCCGTAGACCTGCATGACGTCGAAACCGATCTCCTCGACCGCCTTCAAAATGGCAGCGGGTGGCGGAGCGCCCGCGGTCATGGCGTTGACCGTGTGGTCGAAGTCCCGGCGCTCGTCGTCGGTGGCGTTGACCAACATCCCAAGGATGATCGGCGCGCCGCCAAAGTGGGTGACCCCATGGTCGGCAATGGAATCGAACACGTTCTTCGCGTTGATGTCGCGAATGCACACCGTGGTGCCGCTGAGCAACGCCATCGTCCACGCATGCCCCCAACCGTTGCAGTGGAAAAGCGGAACCGTGTACAGGTAGACGGGCGGTTGGCCGAGGCCCCATCCAACCACGGTGCCCATCGACATGAGGTACGAGCCACGGTGGTGATAGACGACGCCCTTGGGCACGCCGGTGCTTCCCGACGTGTAGTTGAGCGTGTGTGCCTGCCACTCGTCCTCGGGCATCTGCCAGTTGTACGCGGGGTCGCCCGATGCGAGGAATTCTTCGTAGGTGAGCTCGCCGAGGCGTTCACCTCCAGGGCCGGCCGGGTCGACGATGTCGATGACGGTGATATCTCGATCTACCTTGGCCAACGCGGCGCCGACGGTGTCGGAGAACGCCGTATCGGTGATGAGCACTTCGGCGTCGCTGTGGTCGAGGATGTAGGCCACCGTGTCGACGTCGAGCCGGGTGTTGATGGCGTTAAGCACCCCTCCAGCCATAGGTACGCCGAAGTGGGCTTCGAAGATCTCAGGGGTGTTGGGGCACAACATGCTTACCGTGCTGCCGACGCCAATTCCGAGGTTGGCAAGCGCAGAGGCGAGGCGGGTGGTTCGCTCGCCAACATCACCCCAGCTGTAGCGGCGGTCGCCGTAGATGAGCGCCTCGCGGTTGGGGTGAAGGTCGACCGTGCGGGTCAGAAACGACAGGGGGGTAAGGGGTACATAGTTCGCCGGCGTCTTTGGTAGCGCTGCGTACTCTTCTGCAGACACGGGTCTCCTCGTAGGTCGGTGGCCGGTCAATCACCGGCCACCGCATCAACCTACCGAACCCGTGTCGTGTCAAAGAAACCGGTCGTGTCTAAGAACTCAGCATTCCTCCGCCCTGGAAGCTGTCGAGCTCCCAGGTCCAGTCGACCGCCTTGGTGGCGTACACGGCTATGTACTTTGCCGAAGCTCGGGTATCGCCCGAGAACGTTTCGGTGGCGCCAGGTTCGATCGTGGCATCGAGCTCGACAGTCAGACCAATGTCGCCGATCGACATAATGACGATGCGTTCTTGGCGGGTGCCGTTGTTACGCACTACCACGCCGGTTGGTTGAGGCTGGCCGTTCCGGAAGATCTTGAATACTTCATCGCTGTTGCCATTGAATTGGCCGATGTTCTTGGCCGGGAACGTCTCCTTTACAAAGGCGACATTCCAATCCTTGGCCCCGAGAATCTCAACCTCGGCAGGGGTGCCGCCGGTGACAAGCACGTTGTGGAACGTATCGCCGAAGAACTCTCCGTCGAAGATGATCTCGCGGTTCGAGTTGCGGACGGTGATCTGGAATCTGTCGCCGGTTTCGGGCTCGGCGTTCACATGCATGACGTAGTGGGGGCCGCCAGGCGAGTCGAGCATGAACGCGGGGGTCACGGCGACGCGGAACTTCTCGAATCCGGTGCCCCATTCGCCCACCAGGCCGCCTCGGTTGCAGCTGAGGAACTCATCGCGCTGGTCGACGCGGCACCGGTTGATGCCGTTCTCTCCGTCGACGAAGTCGTCACCAGGGCCACTGATGAGCAGGTCGCCGCCATCGCCACCTAGCAGGGTGTCGAAGCCCTTGCCGCCGACCAGGCGATCAGCTCCCGCCTCGCCGAGCAGGCCATCTGCTCCGGTACTGCCTTCGATGACGTCGTTTCCTTCGCCGCCGATAGCAATGTCGTTGCCGTGCCCGGCCTTGATGGTGTCATCGCCTGGGCCAGCGTGAATCGTGTCCGGGCCCACCCCGCCCCAAAGAATGTCCTTACCGGTCAGCCCAAAGATCGTGTCACCGCCAGCGTTACCGAAGATGACGTCGTTGCCGCTACCGCCAATGATGTAGTCGTTGCCCTTCTGGCCCTTGATGCGATCGTTGCCCGGTCCGCCGCAGATGGTGTCGCCACCGCCAAGTCCGAAGATCCTGTCGTTGCCGCCGAGGGCGACGATGACGTCGGGGCCTTCGGTGCCACGAATGACATCGTTGCCGTTGGTGCCGACGATGGTGGCCGGCAGGTCGTCGCATTCGAACTGTTGTGCTCCGGCCGGGGTGGCTGTCGCCACGATCGATGAGGCTGCCAAAGCAACCACTGCTAGTACTGACCGACCACGCATCCCGACCTCCGCAAATTGAGTTGTCACTACCTAACTCGCGATTCGGGAGGGTTGGCAAGCCTTTCGATGGGGAGGACCCCCATCGGTCATCGCGACGACCCGTACCTACGTGGCTCGGGCACAACGGCCCTATTCGCTCCAGCGGCGCGGCAAATCTGTCGAACACCTACTCGTGGCCCCAGACCGCACTGAATATCGCTCTCCTTCGTCGAGTTTCCGCTCGACTTCGTCGGGTTCCCGCTCGACTCTGTCGAGCGCCGAACGCCGTCGCGGCTTTTCGCTTCGGCGTCAGTTGACAAGCCTTGCCCCGCTCGCAACCCTGTGGATCCTGGGACTCACGTTGCTGTTCGTCGCTCGCTTCCAGACGGTAACTCCGCTGCGAAACCTCTTTCTCGATCCCGGCTTCCTCACCGGATCGCCCTGGTACACGGGTGCACTCTCGAACCTGGGCGTGCTTGTGTGGACATCCGGGGTCGTGTTCGCCGGAGCCGGCGCATGGGTGGCCCGCCGCATTGGGCGAGAGAGCGCCGCACGGTTCTTGGCCATGGGCGCCGCAGCGACACTGATCCTGCTTCTCGACGACGTCTTTCGGCTTCACTCGGGTCCGTTGCGGCGACTGCTCGGCGGCTCGAAGAGCGTGGCCCAGGGGGTCGTTGTGCTGCCGGTTGTGGTGTGGATTGCGGTGTTCTGGGCTGACATCAAGCGAACCCGCTCGGCGTTGCTGTTCGCTGCGCTTATATCGCTCGCAGGCTCGGTCGTGATGGACGTCATCTTCGGGCTTGCTGGCGACACGAGTCTGCTCGTCGAGGACGGCTTGAAGTTCTTGGGCGTCCTGGCCTGGTCCCAGTACTTCGCCATTACCTCACGTGACATTGCAGCTTCAGCGATCGCGAGCGTGCTCGAAACCAGCGAGAACGGCCAGAATGGCGTTGCTGATCCCGCTGAAGTGACTCCAATTCGCGACGCGGCCTAGCTGTTAGAGCAACTTTCAGCTCGACACGTCGCCTACGCGGCCGATGCGTTGTCCATCCATGCACGATGGGTGTCGTCGGGGCGGATGCTGTTGAGCTCGGCCACAATTCCATCGGCATTGAAGCCCTGGGCCATGGCCACGAGCCGATCGAGCAGCGACGTTGACAACGCGACAGGTGCATCGATGACCGCGGTGCAGATTCCCTCGAAGGCAAGGAACGGCTCGCCAACACCGAGAAGACCGCGGGTTCCGCCGAGCGTACGTTCGAGGACGCCCTCCACCTCATCGATAAGAGCGGAGAGCTGGTTCTGCTGAGGGTCGTCTACCGATGAGGCAGATCGCGACAATGATTGAAAGAACTTACGCACACCCGATGCTTCGGCGAACCGAAGCATCGGGTTAAGCGATAATGCAATCCGCTCTAGCGAGCGTTGGCAGCCGCCCGCACCCACCGGTTGGCAAGTGCACGGTTGTCGGCTATCCACTGGGCCGCGATTTGGTTCATGGCGTCGGTGGAGCCGTCACTGGCATCGAGTTCGATGCCAGCAATCGCGAGGTCGACCAGCGGCGGCTTGTACTGGTTGAACAACTCCCGGGCCACCGGCTCGTTCGCAAGCCAGTCTTTGTTTGCGGTGATCTCGATATCGGCGGCCAGCCAACCGAGCTGACACCCATCGGGGCCGATCAGGCACGTGCCGGGCTCAGCGCCGCTGAACCCGATGATGTTGCCGTCGCGTTGGGAATAGTTCTCTCCCCGTGGATGGTTGAGCGGGTTCGAGTTGTCGAGCACCGACGAGTTTTCCACCGAGAGCCACATGGTGGTTTCGCCAAGCTCGGCCTCTGCGAAGTACGAGGTTGGCGTCCACGTGTACATGATTGCTGGTTCACCGGCACGGGCCTTGGTAATGAACTCGGCAAACATCGCGTCGTATCCGGCGCTCACCTGCTCGAGACGGTTCCAGCCGGCAAACGCGATTTGGGAGTTCATGATGTCGTCGCAGGTCCAGGCCCTAGGGCAGCCAAAGAACTCGCCCTTGCCGTCGCCGTCGTTATCGAGCTGACTCCAAAGGCGTCCGTTGTCATTGATCTGATCGAGTGTGGTGACACCGTTTGCCTCGGCCCAGCTCTTGGTGATGAGCATGCCCTGGCGTCCACCGCCAGGTAGCAGTGACCCTTCGAGGCGTTCGAGGTTGTCGCCGACCTGGCTGCCGTCTGGCAACTGGTCTTCCCACCAGCTGAGGTGGCCGGGGTACCACGAGTTCGCCCACGCGTCGATCTCGCCAGTCGCCATGGCCTGGTAGCCGAGGTCGGGGGCGAACTCGGCGTCGGCAGGTTCGGTGACCGTGTAGCCAACCTCGGTGAGCAGGTCGTGCAAGATGGCTGCCTGGACGTAGCCAGAAGACCAGTTGGCCCGACCCAAGGTGATGTTGCCCAGCGACCCTGCGGCGGGAATTGGCAGCGCAGTTCCTCGTTCGCAACCGCGAACGACCGCATCGGTGATGTCGGCCGTAGCGTTGCAGACGTCGCGTTTGCCGGGGCCGCCGCGGACAGTGTCCGCTGCGCTGACCAGGATCACGTCGTTGTCGTAGCCGCCGTTCATGTCGTCGATCCAGTCGCCGCCGTCGAGCAGATCTGCTCCGCGTCCGCCGCGCATCCAGTCGCGCCCGCCAAAGCCATACAGCTTGTCGTTGCCGATGCCGCCCTGCATACGGTCCCAGCCCGATGATCCGTAGATCTCGTCGTTGCCAGCGCCGCCAAACATGCGGGCGCCTTTAGTGTCCGTGCCGGTCTTGGCTTTGCTGCCAATGAGCACGTCGTTGCCTTGAGCGCCGAAGATGATGTCGAAGCCAAACCCGCCGAAGAGCTCGTCGTTGCCAAGGCCGCCGCAGATGATGTCGTCTCCGCCGGCACCCTTGATGATGTCGTCGCCTTGCAGGCCAGCAATGACATCGTTTCCGGGTGTGCCGATGAGCGTGTCGTTACCCGCGGTGCCCACGATCGTGGCGGTCTCGCCGCCACACATGATTGTGGCCTGGGCTCCGGCTGTCCCGCCCGAAAAAGCGACGGTTGATGCGATGAGCGCAATAACCGCCGCTGCTGCCGTCACCTGTCGAAAGCTGAATCTTGCCAATTCCATGTGTATCCGCCTAGCGCTGCGTAATCGAATGTGGAATTGCAAGTATGGCGTATGCAGCGACGAGGAGATAATTACGGGGCTACAGATTGCGTTGATGGAGGTCTAGCAGGGCTAGTCGCGCACGAGATAGAGCGCTGCTGTCTCCTTCGAGTTACGGGCGAACGCGTTGACCTTCGTCGCCTGAGCGGCACTCATGCCATCGGTTTCGATGTGGCCACGAATCTGACGTTTCTGGTCGGAGCCTTTTGCTACCCGGTACGTGCTGGGTTTCTTGACGGGAACACCGTCAGCGATCGAGTCCTGCGCGTAGACCGACGAGACCACGCCAGCTTTCCTGCCAGCGTCCACGATTTCACCCAAGGTTGTGGCAGCGCGGTCGAACTGAATCGCCGTCACTTCGTCGCCGCCCATCCATCCTGCTTCGGTGGTGACGACGCCGTCGATCTTGCCGAGTTCCATCTCGCCAACCCAGAAGCAACTTTGCGCGATGTAGGCGGTTTCGAGCCGGTCGCTGTGCTCTTGCTCGACGAGGCGAAGATAGGGCGGCACCTCAGCGCCGGCCGATTCGAGCACGGCGATCATGCGCTCGGCGAGGGGCCCGGTCGACCAGACCTTGTCCTTGCGTTCGATGATGTCAGCGCCGTCGGCATTGAGGAAGCGAACGACCTGGTAGTTCCACGAAGGTTCGCCGTAGGCGGCAAGAACCTCGGCATCGCGTCCGCCGGTGTTGTTGTGGATGAGCAGGGGAATGAAGTCGTTCTCGATCGCCTTCACAACGAGCGGATCAGAAAGCACATCGCGCCCAAACTGCTTGCAGCCCGAACATCCGGGCACTTCTTGGAACAGCGCGAACACAGGTTTACCTGTTGATGATGACTGGGCGAGGGCATCGGTGAGCTCGCGGTTCCACGCAACGGTGCCAACCTCAATCGGCTGTTTGAGCGCGGCCGCTCGGATTGTGGTGTCGATGCGGCGAAATGGGTTCTTCATCGTGTGAAGTGAAACCCGCCTCGGTCGTCGTACATTTCGAGCCCACGAATTTCTTACCTCACATGCCGCGGTCTAGGGCACACCTGTTGCCGAATACCAGCAAAACCCGTGCAGATCTGCACGGGTTTGCCCGGTATTCGACGGACGCAGCACCGCTTTCCTCAGCCGCCGGTTCCTCGCTGTCAGTGCCGAGCTCTAAGGTCCACGTATGCACTCAGACGACAGCCTTCGGGCACTCGTCGCGATCGCAGCCTCCCGACACAACGCATTCACTTCTTTCGAGGCCGCCGAACAACAGATCCCCGCCCAACGCCTCCGCCGCCTCGAGCTACGGGGTGATCTCCGGCGTTTACACCCACGTGTTTGGGCATTCAACTCGCTACCCGACCCGCCCGAACAAGCAGCCTATGCTTCGACGTTGTCCCTCCCCGGCACTGCCTGCACGACGACATCTGCAGCGTGGCTGCACGGCTGGATCGACCAACCAACCATTCCCCAGCTCTGGTTTCCGCGGTCAGAATCGCGGAACCACCCTGTCGCTGATCTACGGCGCTGGGCCCGGATCGACCCGGGTCGTGACATCACGACAGTTGATGGGATTCCGACGCTCAACAAAGCCGCGACGCTGTGTTCGCTTGGTCCCCACGTCGATGACGTCACACTCGAGCGCTGCCTCGATGAGTACCTGCGAACCAGCTCGATGAAATGGCTTGCTGCGACGATGGACCGCCTCGGGTCTCGCAAACCCGGAGGTGTCACTGCACTTCGTCTCCTCCTCGAGGACCCGCGGCGAGTTGGTGGAGTTCCCGATAGCTGGTTCGAACGTGTCGTTACCCAGCTGGTTGCGCTTCCGTGGATGCCGCCTCTGGACGTGCAGCATGAAGTACGAACCGCCGGCGGAGTGTTCCGACTCGATATTGCGTGCCCCGACCTCATGCTTGGTGTTGAAGTGCACAGTCGCTCGTTCCATTGGGGTGCCCAAAAGGCCGATGCCGACAATGTTCGGGACCTGCACTTAGCCGCCGAAGGCTGGCACATCCTTTACGTCACGTGGTCGCAAATTCAGCAACCTGCTGAGTTCGCCCGTCTGTTCTCCGTTGCAGCTCGCCAGCGGGCGCATCTGTTGGATATCGACCTTCCAGCAGGCTGAATACCAGCAAAACCCGTGCAGATCTGCACGGGTTTGCCCGGTATTCGACGGACGCAGAACCTCCTCGCCCGAGGTCGTGTCACACCCCAGCGCGATGATGGTGTCATGGAGTCGACGTCGGTACGTTTTGCAGGGGCAGCGAGGGACCTCGGCCGTTCTGCGCGTCTTTGTGGGCTGACCCCACCGTCGTTCACTTCGCCACCGCGCCGAAACGACGTATCGCGGACCATTCGGCGCCGGTCCAATGGGGTAACGGTGTCGGTCGCTCTACGAGGGCGGCCGTGGCCAGCGGTGCTCTCCGACATGATCGAAGGAATCCTCGTGGCCAACGGGGCAACGGGCGTCGAGGCCGACAAGATCCGGGCCGCCCTTTGGCTTGCCGTTGTTGCCCCTGAGGTTGTCGAGGCCGAAGCGGCGTAGGCGGGCGCAACACCCCACGCACTACGGTCGTTGGATGCGTGACTTTCTTATCCAATCTGCGGTGGCATCAGTGGTTTTGACCGTGGCACTGAACTTCTTGCCACGCCTGTTCCCCAACGCCACCCGAAAGGCCGAGCAAGAGGTCCATCGGCGCGTCGAAGACGCCTGGTCTGACCGTGAGCCTGGCGATGGCGGCCCCCGGGTCAAGGTGTTCTTCCCGTGGAAGGCAATGCTCATCATCAGCATCGTGTTGACGGTGCTGGTTAACGTCGCTGGGGCGTTCGCTTCGTGAGCGATCGGCCAAACATCGTGTTCATCATGAGCGACGATCACGCAGCTCATGCGATCTCCGCGTACGGAAGCCGAATCAACACAACTCCTCACCTCGATCGCATCGCCGCGGGCGGGGTTCGAATGGACGCCGCGTTCTGCACAAACTCGATCTGCGCCCCGAGCCGCGCCGCCATCCTCACCGGCACGTACAACCATGTAAACGGTGTGACCACGCTGGCAACTCCGCTCGACAACAGCCTGTGGACTTTCACCCACGAGCTCGGGGATGCCGGATGGCAAACCGTCATCTTTGGCAAATGGCATCTTGGCCACGGCCCCAACGCCGACCCGACCGGGTTCGACCGATGGCGGCTACTCCCTGGGCAAGGGCACTACCACAACCCGGTGTTCCTCGATTCTGAGCTCGGCATCGACGAGGTGGGTGGGTACGTGACCGACCTCATCACCAATGATTGTCTCGCCTGGCTCGACAGCCGTGACGAGTCGAAGCCCTTTGCCTTGTTCTGCCATCACAAGGCACCCCATCGCACCTGGGAACCTGATGCCAAACACTTCACGATGTACGACGACGTCGAGATCCCGTTTCCGGACACGTTTCGTGACGACCTGGTCGGACGCGCAGAGGTGGTGCAAGCGGTCAAGATGCGAATGCTCGATCTCGACCCGATCATCGACCTCAAGGCCACCGTGCCCGACGGGCTTACCCTCGACGAGGAGATTGACTGGCGCTACCAGCGATACATCAAGGACTACCTCCGAGTCGTGGCGTCAATCGACGACAATGTCGGCCGCATGCTCGACTATCTCGACGACAACGGCCTCGCCGACAACACGATCGTGGTCTATACGTCAGACCAGGGCTTCTTCCTTGGCGACCACGGATGGTTCGATAAGCGCTTGATGTACGAAGAATCGCTGCAGATGCCGCTGCTAATTCGCTACCCCGAACGAATTGCCGGCGGGGGAGTGATCGACGACATCGTCGTCAATGTCGACTTCGGCCAGACCCTGCTCGAGCTCTGCGGTGTTGCCGCCCCCGAGCATGTACAGGGCCGCTCGTTCGCGCCGCTGCTCGTGGGCGACGATGTCGACGACTGGCCGACCGCGATGTACTACCGCTACTGGATGCACAACGACGGTGACCATGCCGTGCCAGCCCACTACGGCGTGCGAACACGAACGCACAAGCTCATTTGTTACTACAACGACCCACTTGACCAGCCCGGCGCTCGGGGCCCGGCGAACCCCGTTGAATGGGAGCTCTTCGACTTGGTGGAGGATCCGCTGGAGGTCAACAACATCTATGGCACCGTAGAAGCAGAGGACGTCACTCGCATGCTGCGCGCCGAACTCGCACGACTGCAGGCGCAGGTGGGTGACGAACCGTTCGCCGGGGCCTAGACGCGAAACCGTCCGACCTCAACACTCCCGCAGGCAATGAGACCGGACAGTTCGTAGATCCATCCCGCAGTGAATCACCCCGCAGCCCCCAGTATTGCCCAAAAAGTGGCGGTAGGTCAGATCGACGCTTGACCTTTTCTCCTTTTTGGATGGGTCCGCGGTGTGGAACGCTCAGTAGAGTCGCCTCATGATCGCTGATGAGGCCCAAGCATTTACCCTTCGAGCTGCAGCCGGGCTTCCCCCGAGGTATGGCCCGATGAACGATGCCGTGCTGATCGTGATCGATGCGCAAATGGAATACACCGACGAGGGGGCCCTCGCCCTTCCTGGTTTGCAACCAGCCCTCGACAACATCAGCGCATTGCTGCTGAAGGGGCGCAAAGACGGGGCCGAGATTGTGCACATTGCCCACGAGGGGTCGCAAGGTCGGGCCTTCGACCCGGCCAAGGGCGGCCGCATCATTGGCCAGGTTGCGCCGGTTGAGGGCGAGACAGTCATCGGCAAAGGGTTGCCGAACTCGTTTGCCCACACCGAGTTGCAGAATCATCTCGCTGGGATCGGACGGCCCCATCTGATTGTCTGCGGCTTCATGACCCACATGTGTGTGAGCTCGACAGCTCGTGCAGCGCTCGACCTCGGCTACGAGACAACCGTGGTGTCGGACGCCACTGCGACGCGGGCACTTCCGGCGACCGCAGGAGGCGACGCGATATCTGCCGAAGCGCTCCACGGTGCTGCCTTAGCGGCCTTGGCCGACCGATTCAGCGCGGTCAACACGACGGCCTCGGTGCTAGCTGCGACCTGATGACTGACGAGCTTCACTACGACCTCGCGCACATCAAGTTCTTAGAGGAGTTGTGGGGCGACGGGTACCTATCGCCGGGCGGACCCGATGAGGTTCGGCGAGTGCTCGAAGGTATAGATCTCTTCGGTAAGCGGGTACTCGATATCGGTTGCGGATCGGGTGGAATCACCGCATCGCTGGTGTTGGAGCATGGCGCACATTCGGTGGTTGGGATTGATGTTGAACATCCAGTCGTTTCAGCGGCGCGTGCGCGAATCGACGCGAGCGGTCTCAGCGACAGAGTTGATATTCAGCTCGTAGAACCCGGGCCGCTCCCGTTCGAAGACAGCCGCTTCGACGTCGTGTTCAGCAAGGACGCAATCGTGCATATCGCCGACAAGCACCTGCTCGCCGAGAGCGTCTTTCGAGTTCTTGTTCCCGATGGTTGGTTTGTTGCTTCCGACTGGCTGATCGGACACGACGGTGAACCGTCGGCAGACATGCAGCACTACCTTCGGCTTGAGGATCTGGGTTTTGGCATGGCCTCGCCGGAGATGTACTCCAATGCGCTCGCCTCGGCTGGTTTCGTCGACGTGAAGTTGACGAGTCGGAATCGGTGGTACGCGCAGCTTGCACGAGACGAACGGGGTCGACTGGCCGGTCCACAACGTTCCCGATTCGAAGAGGCACTTGGTGTGGCCGAAGTGGTGGAACAGATCGCGACATGGGACGCAATGCAGATCGTCCTCGATAGCGGTGAGCATTGCCCCCATCACATTCGAGGACGAAAGCCCGCCTAGTCGTCTTCGATTGGTTCGAGCTCGCTTACTGCGATCAGCGCCGCGTTGACGATGTTGCCCGCCGAGATGCCGGTGATTTCGTGGAGGTCGGCCACGGTGCCTGATTCACCGAAGCGGTCGACGCCTAACGCGTATTGCCGGGTGCCAATGGCCGACCCGAGCCACGCCAAGCTATGGCTCGCGGCGTCGTGGACGCTGATGATCGGACGGCGACGTTCCTCTGCCGGGATCAGCCGATGCAGGTGGCTGGGAGCCCGGATAACCGACGGAGACGATGTGCTTGCGGCGTAACCGCTGCGCCAGCTCTGGTAGGTGCGATCGGGGCTGGTCAGGTGGACGACGGTCGCTTGGACGCCCTCATCATCGAGTTCCTCGGCCGCAGCGATAGCTTCGGGGGCCATTGCTCCGGTCGTGACGATCGTGACAGCGGGCCGGCCATCTTCAGGCCCGTCGACCAGCCGGTACCCACCAGCGAGAACCATCGATCGCAGCGCTGAGTCGCCGTACCGCTCGAGCGCTGCGGCGAACGGTTCCTGATCGATTGGGCGGGTCGAGAGCCGGAGGTACGTGCTGTTGCCATCGGTTGCAGCTAGGTCGGTGATCGCATCGCAAAGCAGCCAGTCGACCTCGGTGGCGTACGCCGGTTCGGCATAGGTGAGGTTGGGGAGCTCAGCTCCGACCGATGCGGTGATCGTCGACTGGTGAGCTCCGCCTTCGGGTGCGAGGGTGACACCGGCCGGGGTGCCCGTGACGATGAACCGTGCATCGTTGTAGATGCCGTAGATCAGCGCATCGAGCCCACGCAGAACAAACGGGTCATACACCGTGCCGATCGGGATGAGGTGATGGCCATGGTGGTCGTGGCTAAGCCCGAGCTGGCCCAGAAGCATGAACAGGTTCATCTCACTAATGCCCAATTCGATGTGCTGCCCTGAAGGGCCTGGTTCCCATTTCAGCAGCTGTGACGACCCGCCATGGTCAGCAGCCTCGACCGGCGAGTAGACGCCAAGCTTGTTGATGAAGCCGCCCAGGTTTGTCGAGATCGATACGTCGGGTGCGGTGGACACGATGTGTTCGCCTACGCCGTCGATGTCGGCCAAGCTGGCGAGGATCCGGCCGAAGGCTTCCTGGGTAGACGGTTTGCCGGTTTTCACCGGAGGGCGGGCGGCGATGGGTATCGGCAGCGTTGGTCGCTCTTTGCGTTTGGCGTTGTTGATATCGCCGCCGACCGATGCACACAGTCGACCTGCGGGCGAGTCGGGAGGGAAGCGGTCCCATTCGGTTGCTTCGGTGAGCCCGCTCACCGTGCGCAACGCATCGATCTCGTCGGCCGACATAAGGGCGGCGTGGTTCATGGGGTCGCCTGCCATGGGCAAGCCCTTGCCCTTGACGGTGTAGGCGAACACCACCGAAGGCCGGTCGGCTTCGTCATCGCACGCTCGGTAGGTGTCGAGTAAGACGGCCAAGTCGTGGCCGCCAAGGTCGGTGACGAGCGTCTTCAGCGGGTCATCATCGAGCTCGTCGACGAACTTGACGACCGCGGCGTCGGCATTGGCGAGGAATCGCTCTCGCATAGCCGAGCCGTCGAGCGCAAAGAGCTCTTGGTACGCCTCGTTCGACATGCTCGAAATGTGATGTTCGAGGGCGTCGCCACCGGGAAGGGTGAATGCCTCTTGGAGCAACCGACCCCACTTTGCCTCGGCCACATGCCAGCCGGCATCAGCGAAGAAGCTCTTCAGTCGAACGGCCGCAATCTCGGGGATGACGCGGTCGAGGCTTTGCCGGTTGAGGTCGACGATCATGGTGAAGTTGCCGAGGCCCTTGGTGGCGGGGTCGGCAATGGCCTCCCACACATTGCCTTCGTCGAGCTCGGCGTCGCCCACGAGTGCATAGAACCTAGCGTCGGGTCGTTCGCCGAAGTGGCTGTCGAGGTAGCGGCGGGTGAGCGCAGAGAACAGCGGGGCGACCGCCCCGAGCCCCACCGAGCCGGTGGAGAAGTCGGCAACGTCAGGGTCTTTGGTGCGCGAGGGGTAGGCCTGGAGCCCGCCTCGCTCGCGCAACGTTGTGAGGTAGCTGCGATCGAGTTCGCCGGTCAGGTACTTGATGGCGTGAAACACCGGCGATGCATGTGGCTTGACGGCCACCTTGTCTTCGCCGGAGATGTGGGCGAACCACAGTGCGGTCATGATTGATGTCATTGAGGCCGAGGAGGCTTGGTGACCGCCAACCTTCACCTCGCCGGCGGGCCGCCGATTTGCCACGTCGACCATACGCGCGGCGAGCCAAAGGACTCGTCGTTCGATCGAACGGAGCGCCTCAATGCTCGGTTGTTCGGCCATGTCAGCCTCGCCCCTGGACGCGCTCGGGTGACACGAACACGGCGGTTCGTCCGTCTTCCGCCATCACTCGGTCGTACTCGTCCCAGTCGTCGTGGGTTCCGCCAGCTGCGGTAAACACGTCGCGTAACAGTTGCGGTACCTGTGTTGGGTCGAAGCCGTCGATGGTGTCGGCTGGCCCGACGATGTCGACCGGGCCGTCGACCGACGCCCAGTCCCAGCTCACCCGAAACAAGATGGTGCATCGTTTGGTTTCGCGTAACCGGCCAAGCTTCCAACTCGGGCCACGGAGAACCGTGGCCACTACCCGTTCGCCCGTGATGGGATGATCCATCACGCCGGCATTCACGACCGATGAATGCACTGACCCGTCGGCGCGGGCCACGCTGATCGTGACCAGCCCGTGCTCGCCGGTCGAAAGACGTTCGATGTCCGCGATGGTTGCCATTCACGAACAGTACTTCTTGAACACGTCATAGCCGGGCAGTGAGGTGGAGGTCAGCCTGGCAAAGCTGGGCGATGTTGCGATCGCAAGTCAGTTTCGTGATTGCTGGGAACCAAACGGGTTCGCAGCGGCGTTGGAATATCACCACGCCGCCCACCGCTAGGAGACGCCTGATGAGAAAACACCTCGTTACTAGTGCCATGACCTACATCATGGTCCGCCGCCGCTTACGGCGAGTCCATTGGTCGACTCTGCGGTAGGGAGTCGCGTTGGATCCCTCGACTTAGACAATGAGACTCGCCCTGGTTCATGCCGATCATGTCAGCCGCAGCGGGCTCACGGTCGGTACACACGGACAAGATTCATTTATCACTAAAGGCCCTTCTTTAGATGCCGAAACCCATATGTATCGGAGACCGTTCCGAGGTGATCGGCGCTGTGGGCGCTAGGAAGAAGATGAAGTAATGTCTCAACTCGAAGAGAGCTTGAAAGAAGCAATGGCAATCACCGGCGCAGTCGGGGTTGCATTGGTCGACTACGGATCGGGCATGACGCTCGGGACCGCAGGTGGCGGCGCTGGCCTTGACCTTGAGGTCGCAGCTGCCGGTAACACCGAAGTCATTCGGGCCAAGATGGCCACAATGAATGCGCTTCAGCTCAATGACCGCATTGAAGACGTATTGATCACCCTCGGTGGCCAGTACCACCTCATCCGCTTGTTGGCGAAGCACGACGGACTCTTCATGTATCTCGCACTTAGCCGCGAGACAGCAAACCTCGCGATGGCACGTCGCCAGCTGCAGACCATTGAAGAGAACCTCTCCTTCTAGCTAGGCGTTTCACACACTCATGACACTGCACTACGCGTTCAAAGTCGTCGTCGCTGGTCCTTTCGCGTCCGGCAAGACGACCATGATCACCGCATCTTCAGACGGGCCCCTCGTCGGCACCGAGGCTCCGACCTCGGGCGACGAGGCGCGCGTCAAGGAGATGACAACGGTTGGTATGGAATACGGAACGCTGAAGCACGAGACCGATCATTTCAGTGTGGAGCTGAGCCTGTACGGCGTACCGGGGCAAGAACGGTTCAGCTTTATGTGGGACATCGTTAGTTCAGGAATGGACGGCTTGTTTCTCCTGGTAGACGCCGAGCGCCCCGAAACATGGGAGACATCGTCCCGGATTGCTGACCACTTCCAACGAAACTCGTCCCACCCAGTCGTCGTCGGAGTGAATCGAGCGAAAGGACGGCCAGAAATCACTGAGGCCGTTCGAGACCAGGTGCCGGTGGACGGAGCAACGTACGTCGGCTTCGATGTAACCGACAGAGAACAAGCGCAGAACGCCCTCATCGAACTGCTCCTTTCCATCCTCGAGGCTGAAATCGCCTCAGAGCAGGAAGTGAGCAAGGCAGCATGACCAACGTTCCAATCGCTACTGCAGATGCTGACTTTGATCGGGCGGAGAGTATTCTCGCCGACCTCTTCATGGCGGTCCCGTTGATAACCGGTTCATTGCTGACCTCTGTCGACGGGCGTCCACTTGTTGCCGACCTCGCCGAAGAACGTCGGGGCCCGGTTGCCGCCGTGGTTGCATCATCGTTCGCTCTTGGGAGCAAGCTTGCAGAGCTCGGTGGAGCAACAGAGGCCGAAGAGCTCGTCGTCCGCTCAAAGCATGGCTACACCGTTGTCTATGCCGTCGGACAGCAATCTGCGCTTGTAGTAATCACGATGGCGAACATCAACCTTGGCATGCTTCATCTGAAGGCGCGTGATGCAATCGCTGCGCTTGCCCCACTTGAGGCGAGGTTGCTGGAAGGGCGTGCAGCATGACCAGGTTGTCCTTTCAAGGTCCACTCGATGACAGCGGATTCGAGCTGCTGCTCGACTACGCAGAGAAACAAGAAATGTACGCGCTTCTCGAGATCAGCGGCGGGGGCCGTGACGGGCGAATTATTCTTGCGTCGGGTCGTGTAGCACTGCAGAACGCTGGCGATGACAAGAGCCGCAGACTGGCCCAACATGGCGTTGTCGACCTCATTCGGTACAACCATAGGAACGGCGGAAGTTTCGCCTGCAAGCCACTTGTTGGCTTGTCTGGAGTGGACTCGCTTCCATCCGTGGAAATACAGACGGTCCTTACGGCAGCCCTCGGAATACCGGCGACGGCCACAGCTACAGTTCCGAGTTGGGCCAATGGGGGTGAACCAACACCTCCCCCAGTTCCTTCTGATGCGTCATCAGCGGCACTGGAGGCAGACGCCCAACCAGCGGCTCCGGGTGAACAAACAGTGGCAGCACTGTCCTATGTGGTCCGCGACACGGCGCCAATGGCGACGTTGGTCCTACCAGCCAGGGACACCCCAATGATCCCAACCCAGTCCAAACCAACCCCCGGTTCGGCTCTGAAGCAGGCGGTTAGCATCTCCGATCGCTCGCAGCTCAAGGGGGCAGCTGTGGATCTTGCAACGATCCAGCCTCAGCGCGCCGCTCAGCTCCGTGTCCTCTTGGAACAGACCAGAGAAGCCGGATTCGAGTCGGTTCCCCAGGCGACCGAAGATGCAAGCCTCGAATCGGTCGCTCACCTCGATGAGGACGAGTCGAGTCGTAGCGCTGCGTTGCGCAGCATCATCCGGCGACTCGCGAGTTAAAACCAGCAAAAGGCTGGTTTGGCCGAAGGCCAATACGTGGGGGCGTTTTGCCGGAGGCAAAAGGCTGGTTTGGCCGAAGGCCAATACGTGGAGCTGGAGGGAATCGAACCCTCGTCCGGTGAAGGGTTGCAACCCGCGATACGACCATTCCCGTTTCATGACTTAGCAGCTGTCGTACGGACGGGTCCGCTGAGCAAGCTCGGCTGCCGGATCTTTCTCCGATGTCAGCGGTCTTTCACGCCGTCAGTGGTCTTTCCCTACGGTCCTCCACTGCTTCTGTTGCCGGGCTGCAGTGGACTGGCCCCGCGTGACATTTCTGCTCGCAATGACTCTTTACCGTCTAACTAAAAGTTAGACAGCGAGAGCGAGATCGTCCTGATTGGCGTCTCTGTTGTTGCCCCGTTTTAGGAGTCTGAGCAACTCCGGTCGCACGATGAAACTTCCGACTTCAACGTCGAAACCGATCAGCCCCGTGTGCAAGAACACAGCTGTCGCCGTGTCTTTGGTTTGTTCTGGCTTGTCAAGAAACTCCGGCCCTTGCACGCCGGAACACCCACGGTAGCGCGTGTGCCCAGATTGTGAACTCTCGCCCCCCGGTTCGGGTCGGGCGCGTTGGGCGAATAGCATTGCCGGCGTGAGTATGCGCCCGGACTCTCCAAGAGAACGCCAACGCCCTGGCCCGCGTCCGCGCACCGCTCCTGCCAAGCCAACTCAGCCCACACGGCCGCGCACAGCACTTGCTCCGACGACGGGGCGTGTCGAGGCCCCGGTTCCTCCAGCGGTTTCACCATCGAATGACGATCGGCCGAGCGGCTTGATGTACTTCGGTCTGCTGTTTGCCCTTGGGCTCGTTGGTGTGCTCGGGTGGGTGTTCAAGAATCAGGCAGCGAGCGTGGTCGCAGCTCCACTGCCGATCACCACGACGGCTGTTCCGGTCACAACAACCGCAGTGCCCACTACAACTGCGGCGCCGACGACAACGGTTGCACCGACCACCACAACAACCACAAGCACATCCACCACGACAACAACCACCACCACGATTCCGCTATCGGAGCGCGAGCTAGCGCGAATCGATTCAGTCTTTGGTGATATCGCTCCGAAGTCGGTCACGGCCACACCGAACGGCCTGTTCTTCGCCCAGAACATGATGTACCGCCACACGGTCACCGTGTACGACGAGCAGGGGTCGCTGCTCAAGACCATCAACGACCGCGTCGACCTTGCCGAGTTTGGCGTCGAAGACGGGGTCGTTGCCCGCGGTGCTCCAGTTGAAGCAGCGTCGACGTCGGACGGCGAGTACGTCTACGTGTCGAATTACGCCATGTACGGCCCAGGCTTTGGCCGAGAGCCGGGCGATCAGTGTTCTGACTCGGGCTGGGACAACAGCTTTTTGTACCGGGTTGACACCAACTCACTCGAGATCGACCAGGTCATCGAAGTTGGCGCAGTTCCTAAGTTCTTGGCGGTCACGCCAAACGACGAGTTCGTGATCGTCAGCAACTGGTGCAGCTACGACGTCAGCATCGTCGACACCCGTTCTGGCAGCGAGATCGCCCGGATCGATATTGGCCGTCACCCCCGAGGGGTTGCGATCAGCAGTGACTCGTCGACTGCGTACGTCACCGAAATGGGCGGAACTCGAATCGCGATCATTCCGCTCGACGAAATTGGGCGCCCCGAGTCCCGCATCTACCCGCCGAACGGCGCCGACATTCGCCTCGGTCAATGGGATCTCGATTTCGAGATCGACTGGCTTGACGACGTGGGTCGGGGGCCGCGAAGCGTTGTGCTGAGCCCCGACGACAAGTTCCTCTACGCCACGCTCAACGGCGAGGGCCGGGTCATCAAGATCGACCTCGAAACCCGTGAGATCGTCGAGAAGGTCCGCACCGGCGATGCACCGCGCTCCATGGCCATTTCCGACGATGGCGAAGCGCTGTACGTCGTCAACTACGTGTCGAACACGATGTCGAAAGTGCTGACCAGCGAGATGGAAGAAGTGCAGGAGCTGCGCACGGCCGAGAAGCCGATCGGCATCACCGTCGACCCAAATACGTCGAATGTTTGGGTGAGTAACTATTCGGGCGTTCTGCAGATCTTTGAGGACCAGTAAGTTCGGTACGTTCTGCTAGAACTCTGCAATGGCAGCACTTCTTCCCAACGTTGACCCCGACGGCCTTCTCGAGTACTCGGTGGTGTACACCGACCGGGCCCTCAACCACATGTCCCAGTCGTTTCAAGGAGTCATGAACGACATTTCACGGACCCTGCGCCAGGTGTACAACGCGCACTCAGTAGCAGTGGTGCCCGGCAGTGGTACCTACGGGATGGAAGCCGTGGCTCGTCAGTTCGCTACCGACAAAAATGTCCTGGTCATCCGCAATGGCTGGTTTAGCTACCGATGGACCCAGATCTTCGAGGCAGGAAACATCCCGGCCAACGAGACCGTGCTGATGGCTCGCCAACTGACCGACGAAACCGAAGGCCAATTCACCCCACCACCAATCGATGAGGTCGTAGCGGCAATCGCCGAGCAGAAGCCCGCAGTCGTGTTCGCCCCACACGTCGAGACGTCAGCGGGAATGATCTTGCCCGACGCCTACATCAAGGCGGTTGCTGACGCGGTGCATTCGGTCGGCGGCATCTTCGTTCTCGACTGCATTGCGTCGGGCACTATCTGGGTCGATATGGAAGCAACCGGCGTCGACGTGCTGTGTAGCGCCCCGCAGAAGGGCTGGAGCGGCCCGCCATGTGCGGGCCTGGTCATGATGAGCGAGAAGGCCACCGAATTGCTCGAAAGCACCAAGAGCACCAGCTTTTCGTGCGATCTCGGCAAGTGGCGCAGCATTATGGCCGCCTACGAGAACGGCGGGCACGCGTACCACGCAACCATGCCAACCGATGCGCTCACCCAGTTCCGAAACGTGATGGCCGAAACGGAGGCCTATGGCTTCTCGGAAGTGAAGGCCGACCAAGCCGAGCTCGGCCGAAGGGTCCGCGAGACGCTCGCCAACCGCGGTGTCGTGAGTGTCGCCGCTGACGGGTTCGGGGCGCCGGGCGTGGTGGTGAGCTTCACTGCTGACCCAGATGTAAAGAACGGTTCGAA
This sequence comes from uncultured Acidimicrobiales bacterium, assembly GCA_938038785.1. Lineage (GTDB taxonomy): Bacteria > Actinomycetota > Acidimicrobiia > Acidimicrobiales > SHLQ01 > SHLQ01. The sequence continues at coordinate 22,925 of CALHTB010000001.1, read as the reverse complement.
GTTCGCAGCTGCCGGCATGCAGATCGCCGGTGGCGTGCCGCTGCAGGTGGGGGAGCGCGACGACTACAGCACATTCCGCCTCGGCCTCTTCGGCCTTGACAAGCTGCAGAACATCGACCGCAGTGTCGCCTCGCTCGAAGAAGCGCTTGACAGCGTTCTTGGCTAGCGCCGTCCTTAGCTAGCACCGTCCTTGGCTAGCGCCGTTCTGCCCGGCTAGCGCAGTCCCCGGACTAGGACTTGTTGGCGCGCTGACGACGCAATTCGGCCTGAACCTGCAGGTGTTCGGCCCACCGAAGACGATGGCGCTCGTTCGATTCGGACTCATCGCCTGGCTGAGCTTCGCGATCGCGTGTCTCGCCCCATCGCTCGACTTTGTCGAGGGCCGAAGCGAGTCGGGTGTGACTCTCGTCGTAGGTCGGCTCGCTCTCAGCAACGGGTTTCTTCGGAGCAGCCCGCTCTCGAGCTCAGCGCGAACTTCGGTGGTCTCGGCCTCGAAGTCCGCCCGTAGCTCATCAGCAACGTTCGCCGAGTACTCGGCGCGGTCCTTGGCCTTGCGCGCCTCGGTGTTGGCCTCTTCAACCGCGGCTTGCATCTCGGAGGCAAGTTCTTCGACGTCTTTGGCCGCTGATTCACGCGTGTCTGATAGCTCTGCAGCTAAGTCATCGACTCGCTGGTCGGTCTGGCTCACCGAGTTCGAGATGTCGGTCATGCCTGCCGTGACCTCGGTGAGTCGTACGGTCAAGCGCTCTTCGCTGTCACCGACGAGCTCGGTGGCAACGCCTGCGTGGTCCTTTGCATCCTCGGCGGTTTCCCGTACTTCATTGACAAGCTCGACGGCGGCCTGAATCTCAGTCGTAAGGCCAACGATGTCGCGGGCGGCTTCGCCGTTCACGCTTGCCAATTCGTCCACGTCAGCAGCGACATCGAAGAGTTGCGCTGCCGCCCGTGTTTCGCTCTGGCCAACGAGCTCGATCGCAGCGTGCATTTCGCCAGCAAGGTCTCCGATGTCGTTCGCTGTTGCGGTGCGGGCCCTGTCGAGTTCGGCCGTCAGCTCGCCGATGTTGTTGGCTGCCGCGGTGCGGGCAGCATCGAGTTCGGACGCGAGGTCGTCGAGGCGCTGATCGGTGTCGTTGGTCGAGGTTGAGATTTCGTCTACTTCGTTGGCCAGGCTGGACAGTTTTGTTGCCGTGCGGGTTTCGTTGTCTTCGATCACGCTGTCGATTTGGTCAGCGCGCTTGTTGGCGCCCGCAGCGCTTTGCTTGGCGTTGTCGGCGGTTGCTTGTGCCTCGCCGACGAGCTCAATAGTTGCGTGGATCTCGGTTTCGAGTTCGTCAGTTCGGTGGGCCGAGGTTTCTTGGGCGTTGGCGAGTTCGGTTGCGAGTTCGGTGATTCGTTTGCTGCTTTGTTTGGATGCTTGGCCGAGGACACCTTCGACGGCCTGTACCTCTTCGCGTACGTCGACGATTTTGTTGTCGAGAACGGCGAGGTCGTCGGCGACCGTTGACATTTGGCCTTCGGTGGCTTCGGTTTGGGCTGCGAGGTCGTCGAGTTGCTGGTTGGCTGCTTGGATACGTTCGTTTGTTGCCTGGATTTCCTTCTCGAGTTTCTTGGCCCGGCGGTTCGAACCTTGTCGGACTTTCGAGAGCTCTGCGGCCAGCTCATCGATTTGCTCGCCATTGCCCTCGACCGATTCGCCGACTTCGTCAGCGCGCTCCATGGCCTCCCGAGCGGCCACCTGCGCCGCGTCGGCAACTTCCGACGCTGTCTGGATTTCGGTCGAGAGGTCGCTAGCAACGCCGGCGGCACGGTCAGCTGCAATCGCAAGCGCATCAACTTGCTGTTCGGTGTCGTCTACCGAAAGCGACAACTCTGCAACGTCGCTGGCCACGTCGGAAATCTGCGTCGAAAGCCGAGCTTCGCTCGCGTCGACCTTGGCGTCGAGACTTTCGGCGCTTTGCTGGGCCTGCTGCGCAGCGCCTTGAGCCTCGCTGACGAGCTCAACCGTGGTGTGCAGCTCGGTCGCAAGTTCCTGAGCATCGTCAGCGGCCGCCTGTCGGACGGTCGCAAGCTCAGCTGCCAGTCCATCTACTCGCTGCTCGGTCGCTGTAACCGAGCTCGAGATGTCCGACACGTCCTTGGCTGCTTCCGACATCTTCGCCGTCGTGCGCGATTCGCTTTCGTCGATGAGATCTTCGATGCGGTCGGCGCGCTGCTTGGCATGCTCAGCAGTCTCAAGTGCTGCACTCGCGAACTCTTCGATGTCTCCAATGTTCGTCTGCACGTTGGATACTTCGCCATCGAGCCGCGAAAGCCCGTCAGCAACAAGAGATACTCGTTCGCTGATGGCCGCATCGTTTCTCGAGAGCTCCTCGAGCTGTTCGTTGCTGGTGCCAACCGAGTCGGAGAGTCTCGCAACACTCTTCTTGGTCTTCGAGAGATTGCTGTCGAGCGCTGAAACTGCGTCCACCGCTGATGAGAGCTCTTCATCGGCGGCCTGGGAGCGGTCGGCCAACTCGTCAACACGCTGGCCGGTAGCGCCGAGCACGTTCGATACATCGGCAAGATCTGACACAACGTCGGAGATGCGCTCGGTAACTCGAGACTCGCTCTCGTCGACGTGTTCGATCGTTGCTTCGATGTCGTCGACAAGCGCGGCGACGCGGCTGGCCAAGTCGTCGATGGTGCCCGTCTGTGAGGCGAACTCATCGATTCGTTGTCCGTGAACGGCTACATCGTTGGAGATGTTCGAGAGAGACGCCTCCAAGCGATCCTCAGCCTCTCGAGCTCGGTCGACCGCTGCCTCGAGTTCAGCAGCCAGGTGAGAGACCGTACGCTGAGCGTCGGCCACTTCTGCGACGTTCGCCGTGAGCGCTTCGGAGACTGCCGAGATGTTGTTTTGCGAAGCACGTGCCTGGGCCGAAACCGCATCAACGCGGTCGGTAAGAGCCTCGGAAGTCCTCGTCGATTCCTCCAGCGTTCGTTCCACGCCCCGTAAATTGAGGATGGTCCGGTTCGCCTTTTCGTCAGCTGCCCCGGCGTCGCGGCTCGCCTGAACTGCCAACAGCTTCGCCGCATGAAGCAGGTCAAAGAGGTCGGCCAGCTGCCCCGCAAACTGAGATGATGATGTCTGACTTTCGACACGAGCCGACATCACGTCGCCGCTTGTCTTGGCTATCCGTGACGAAATTTCGACGGCTTCAGCTTCGAGTTTGGCGAGACGGGGAGATACGCGGTCCTCGTACATACGGACCTCGGCCAAACACGCCTCGACAGATTCGAGAATGGCGCCGTTCGCGTCAACGGCTTGGCGTAGAGACTGCTCAAGTGTCAGCACACGGACGTTCATCCACCGAGCTTCTTTGATCAGTTCATTACGCTCAGCGTCGGCGGCTTCGAGCCGTGCAAGCACCGTTTCGACGCGCGTCAACCTGTGCTCACGCTCCTCAGAGAGTGGAGAATCGTCTTCGTCCCCTTCTAGCTGAGTTGTGTCTGTGCCGCGAAATCCCGCCAGAGTTTCGTCAGCAGCCAAGGAAGGCCATTCCTCTCCGGCGCCCATTCACTAATATTTGTCACGCAACGTGGGGATTCGCGAAGTGGATCGGATGACCCGTGAGATTTTCTGCCGAAAGGGGTCAGACCCCCAAGGGAACGTGGTACCTAATCGCAAAAAGGTGCCAGGTTCCTTTTGCGGGAAAGGAGCGTGGTACCTAGCGGTTGTGGTGGGCCCGATAGTTGGCGATGAGGGCATTCGTCGAGCTGTCGTGAGCGAGCTCGATTGAGCCGTCTTCCAGCTCGGGAATGATGGCCTTGGCCAACACCTTGCCAAGCTCGACACCCCATTGGTCGAAGCTGTTCACGCCCCAGATCACGCCTTGGGTGAAGGTTCGATGTTCGTAGAGCGAGACGAGCTGCCCGAGAACAAACGGCGTGAGCCGAGGCGCCATCAACATGGTGCTGGGACGGTTGCCGGGGAATGTCTTGTGCGCCACGAGTTCGTCGGCGACACCTTCGCTACGAACTTCGTCGCCCGTCTTGCCCATGGCGAGCGCTTCGGCCTGAGCGAACAGGTTGGCGATGAGCGCGTCGTGGTGGTCAACCTCGGGGAAGTCCGGTTCGTAGAACCCAATGAAGTCCACCGGCACCGGCGTCGTTCCCTGGTGGATGAGTTGATAAAACGCGTGCTGGCCGTTCGTACCTGGTTCACCCCACACGACGGCACCGGTGTCGTAGACGACCGCCTTGCCATCGAGCGTGGTCTGCTTTCCGTTGCTCTCCATATCGAGCTGTTGGAGATAGGCGGGGAAGCGGTCGAGAAGCTGGCAGTAGGGGAGTACGCCGTGGGTGGGCCAGTCAAAGAAGTTCCGGTAGAGGACGCCGATAAGCCCGAGCATCGCTGGCAGGTTCTGGTCGAGTGGCGCAGTGCGAAAGTGGGTGTCCATCGAGTGGAAGCCCGCAAGCATGTCGGCGAAGTTCTCGGCGCCGATTGCGATCATGACCGACAGGCCAATCGCTGCGTCCATGCTGTAGCGGCCGCCGACCCAGTCCCAGAACTCGAACATATTGGCCGTATCGATGCCGAACGCAGCCACGCCCTCGGCGTTCGTAGACAACGCAACGAAGTGCTTAGCAATGGCCGCCTCGTCGCCACCAAGCCGGTCGAGTAGCCATGCCCGAGCGCTTCGCGCGTTCGACAAGGTCTCGAGGGTAGTGAATGTTTTTGAGGCCACGATGAACAGCGTGCTCGCTGGGTCGATGCCCGTTAGCGCCTGGTGCAGATGAGTCCCGTCGACGTTGGACACGAACCGGCACTCGATCGACTCGTGACGGAACGCTTCGAGCGCCCGATAGGCCATAAACGGCCCCAGGTCCGAACCACCGATGCCGATGTTGACCACCGTCTTGATGCGCTCGCCCGTGTGTCCCTTCCATGCCCCAGAACGAACGTCGTTCGAGAAGCTGGCCATGTGGTCGAGCACGGCGTGCACATCGGCGGCTGCATCTTGTCCGTCGACGGTTAGCGACGACCCTTTGGGAAGGCGAAGCGCCGTGTGCAGCACCGCCCGGTCTTCGGTCGAGTTGATGTGCTCGCCCGAGTACATTGCCTCGATCTTGTCCTTCAAGCCCGCCGCGTTCGCCAACGCCACCAGCGCCTCGACCGTAGACGACTCGATCAAGTGCTTGGACAGGTCGCCATGAAGCCCATCGACCTCGATGCTGAGCTCGGATGCCCGGCCAGGGTTACTGGCGAACCGTTCGCGAAGCGTCTTTGCGAGCTGACCGTCAGCCTCGGCTCGTAGTGCGTTCCACTCGGCGGTGCTGTCGATCATGATGGACTCCTAGTAATGCTCGCGATGGTTTGCTTTTGACATTGCTCGCTCGGCCTCGCGGTCAGCGTCGCGCTGGGCAATGTCTTGTCGACGATCGTATTCCTTCTTGCCCTTAGCAATGCCGATCTCGACCTTGGCTCTTCCACCGATGAAGTAGATCGACAGGGCCACGATGGCCAAGCGCTCGCGCATTACCTTCGCCTCGATCCGGTCGATCTCGGTGCGATGCAACAGCAATTTGCGGTGGCGATCAGGAACGTGGCCGAACGACGATGACCCGGTTGACGCATACGGCGAGATGTTCAGACCGAGCAACCACAGCTCGCCATCGTCGATACGGCCATAAGCCTCGCCCATCTGTACTTGCGATTCGCGAAGCGACTTCACTTCGGATCCACGCAACACCATGCCGCACTCGTAAGTGTCAGAAATCGAGAAGTCGCGGCGGGCGCGACGGTTCGAAGCAACGATCTTTTTCTCGAGACCGGTAATGCCCGGCTTTTGCTTGCCGTGCTTAGCGCGCTTGTTTGCGTTCTTCGTAGCCACCCACTGAGGCTAACGTGGGGTGGTGGACGACCGTCCGATTGGCGTTTTTGACAGTGGCTTCGGCGGGCTTACCGTGGCACGCGCGCTCATCGACCTTCTGCCAAACGAGCGTCTTATTTACGTTGGCGACACCGGCCGCTACCCATATGGCAACAAGCCCCAGGCTGATGTGCGCGAGTACAGCCATGAGATCACCCGTTGGCTTATCGACGAATACGACGTGAAATTGGTCGTCGTGGCATGCAACACCGCATCTGCTGCGGCGCTCGCCGACCTGCAATCCACCTACGACACGCCAATCGTCGGCGTCATCGATGCGGGTGTAGCGTCGTTGCTCAAGGTCAGCGAGTCGAATCACGTTGGCGTTATTGGCACGGTGGGGACCATCGGCAGCGGTGCCTACCAAGACGCGGTGGCCGAAGCCGACGAGGCAGTTCGGCTTACGTGTGCGGCCTGCCCGGGCTTTGTGGAATTCGTCGAGCGAGGAGAGCTACAAAGCGACCAGGTTCGGGTACTCGCCGAGCGGCTGCTGTCGCCCATCGTCGAGGCCAAGGTCGATGCGCTATTGCTTGGGTGTACGCACTATCCGTTTCTCGCTCGAACAATCGCCGAGGCTGTGGGCCGCGATGTCGTGCTCGTCTCGTCCGCCGACGAAACCGCGTTTGAAGTGCGGTCGATGCTGATGAACAACCGGACAACGCGGGAAGGAACGCCCGTGCCGCCGGTGTTTCTCTCATCAGGCGACATCGATGAGTTCGCCCGAATCGGCCGAATGCTGTTGGGCCCCGAGCTCGACAATGTTGGCCATTGGAACCCGTAACCATGACCTCAAACACTGAGTCTCCAAACACTGAGTCTCCAAACATTGAGTCTCCAAACATTGAGTCTCCAAACATTGAGTCCTCAAACGCTGCCAACCTCAATGCTGCCAACCCGAACGGCCTGCGACTCACCGTCATTGGCTGCTCTGGCACGTACAGCGCCCCCAACGCCTCGTGCTCGGCGTACCTGGTGCAAACCAATTCGACTTCGGTGCTGCTCGACGCTGGCCCCGGTTCAAGCATGGAGCTGCAGCGTCACATCGACTTGGCCGACCTCGACGCGATCGTCGTCAGCCACGAGCATCCCGATCACTGGACCGAGTTGCCGTCGCTGTATCACGCGTACCGATGGGGCCTCGACGACTCGACTGTTCCGGTCTACGGCACTGCGGGCACCCGGGCGCTACTCGACGCAGCATGCTCCAGTGCCACAGAGGGCACGTTCGATTGGACCACCATCGACGCCAGTTCAACCCTCCAAATTGGCGACCTCAGCTTTTCGTTTACCCTCACCGACCATCCGGTCGAAACCTTGGCGATCCGAGTCGAATCCGGTGGGGCGTCGGTGGCGTACTCGGCCGACACTGGGCCAGATTGGTCGCCCGCGAACTTCAACATGCCGATCGACTTGTTGGTGTATGAAACCACACTGCCAATCGAACTTGAAGATGCCGACATCCCACATGTCTCTGGTCGTGAGGCTGGAATCCGTGCAGCTGCCGCTGGTGTCGGCAAGCTCGTGATCACCCACATCCCGCCCGGACACGATGCCGCTGAACGCATGACGGCAACAACAGCGGAGTTCTCCGGCTCGGTAGAACTCGCAGCTCCCGGCCGCACCTTCACTCCATAGGGACCCTTGGCCGCGCCGGCCCCGAAATCCTAGAACTACGCTGGGTGGTTAACCCTGGAACTAGTTGCCCGTTCCTGTGGCTATTGAGATGTTTGGCTGTAATGAAACTGTCATCTTTCTCGGGAACTTGGGTGAACGTGCCGACGTAGAACATGCATGGCTACAACAACGCAAACCCAAAAAACACCCCAGGGCTCGGCGGTCCGACGATTGCTCGCACTGCTCCTCGCCCTTGTCCTAATCGCAACCGCATGTGGCAGCGACGCCTCCGATACTACGTCCTCCTCAGATAGCGCGGCCGAGGCGACTGATGCTGCTGGCGACGCCGTTGACGCAGTCGAATCTGGCTCCGACGATTCCGGCGACACCAGGGTCTTCACCGATGACTCGGTCGACGAGGCCATGGAAGACGAGGAGGCTATGGAAGACGACGCTATGGAAGACGGCGACGCAATGTCCGAAGAATTCGCCCTGTCGGGCGAAGCCGAGGCTCTCGATAGTGTCCGCGTCGAAGCCGATGAGCCCTCTTCCGCCGCTCCCTCAACCACGACCGCGCCGGCCGCCCGTGACCGCACCGACGAAGTCGAAGACGGCACCGGCCTGTTCAACACGGTTGAAGAAGAAGACGAGCCCATCGAGATCGAACCGGCCCCAAGCCAGGATCCTCGATTCACCGACTACGGCATCCGTACCTTTATCGAAACCCGTGACGACAACCTGTCGACCTTCTCGCTCGACGTCGACACCGGCAGCTACACCATCGGCCGCCGCTTCATCCAAGAAGGCGACATCCCTCCACGCGAATCGGTTCGTGTCGAGGAATACGTCAACTTCTTCGACTACGACTACGACGCACCACGTAACGGCTTGAACGTCGACGTCGATGGCGGCCCATCGCCATTCAACGAAGACAACTGGCTTGTCCGTGTAGGCGTACAAGCCGAGATCGTCGAAGACGCCGAGCGCAAGCCCGTCGCCCTCACCTTCGTGGTCGACACCTCGGGCTCGATGAACCGTTCCGACCGCCTTGGACTCGTTCGTGAGTCGCTCGCACTGCTCGTCGAAGAGCTCAACCGTGACGACACCGTCGCCATCGTGACCTACTCGGGAAGCTCAGACATCGTGCTCGAGCCAACCGCAGTCCGTAACCGTGACGACATCCTTCGGGCCATCGACAACCTTCGCACCGGCGGATCGACCAACCTTCAGGCAGGCCTCGACACCGGTTACGACCTCGCTCGTGAAGCGTTCCGTGAAGATGGCGTCAACCGAGTCATCGTTGCCTCTGACGGCCTCGCAAACGCAGGCATCACCAGCGTCGACGCCCTCGGCGACCGCATCCGAGGCGACGCTGACCGTGGCATCGGCCTGGTAACCGTCGGCTATGGCCTCAACGGCTTCAACGACACGACCATGGAACAGCTCGCAGACCAAGGCGACGGCTTCTACTCCTACGTCGACACCATCGACGAGGCCGAGCGCCTCTTCAGCGAAGAGCTCACCTCGACGCTCATCACCGCAGCGATCGACGCCAAGATTCAGGTCGAGTTCGACGAAGACGTCGTCGACGAGTACCGCCTCATTGGCTACGAGAACCGTGGCGTTCGCGACAGCGACTTCCGCAACGACGAAGTTGACGCTGGCGAGCTAGGTGCTGGGCACCAGGCAACCGCCATCTATGAGGTTCGCCTCGACCGCAGCGTAGGCATCGACGACCGTGCCGAGCTCGGCATCGTCAACCTACGTTGGCAAGACCCCGACACCGGCGAGGTCATCGAAATCGACGAGGACATCGACATGCGAGACATCGAAGCTCGCTGGACCGACACCCCCGACGACTTCCAGCAGGCAACCGTCGTTGCTTCGTTCGCTGAGATCCTTCGTGACAACCCCTACGCCGACGGCGTTGAGCTTGGTCGTCTCGCCGACGAGGTCAACTCGCTGGCACGAAGCATCGACACCGACGAGTTCGACGAGTTCGCTGACCTGGTCGACCAAGTCGATCGATTCGGGTTCCGCCGCTAACAGTCGCTAGCTGACATCCGGGGTCAGACTCCGGATGTCAGTTTGGCTTTGTTGTAGCTACGAAGTGCCCCGCCCAGCTCCCGGGCGGGGCACTTACGCGTCCACCCTGTGGAATCGCGCAAAACAAGTGGGTGAGAGTAGATTCTCGGAATGACTCGCCCAGACGGTCGTGCAAACGACGAGCTCCGCCCACTGTCCTTCCAACGAGACTTTGTCGATACCTGCGCCGGTTCAGCGCTTGTGTCGTTTGGTCGCACCCGGGTGATCTGCACCGCCTCGGTATCTGACGATGTGCCTCGTTGGATGCGTGATACCGGCAAGGGATGGGTCACCGCCGAATACTCGATGCTCCCAGGCTCGAGCCCCGACCGCATCCGTCGCCGAACCTCGGGCCGCAGCCAGGAAATCCAGCGGCTCATCGGACGCTCACTTCGCGCCGTTGTCGACATGGGCGTTCTCGGCGAGAAGGAAATCACTATCGACTGCGACGTGCTCCAAGCCGACGGCGGCACCCGCACCGCATCGATCACCGGCGGTTACGTGGCGCTCCACGATGCGATCACCCGCATGATGATCGCCGGCGAGCTCGAAACTAACCCAATCCGCACTGAATGCGCCGCGATCTCGGTTGGCATTATGGACGGCATCCCCGTGCTCGACCTTCCCTACATCGAAGATGCCAACGCCGAAGTCGACATGAACGTCGTCATGGACGGCGACGGAAACTTCATCGAGATTCAAGGCACCGCCGAAGGTGCAGTGTTTGGGCGCGACCGTCTGAACGACATGCTCGACCTTGCAGCTAGCGGAATAGCCACCATCACCGAGGCGCAAAAGGGCGTGCTGTCAACGCCGCCTGCCGAATTGCCCCCACGCGACGCTTGAGGTTTTGGAAGAACGATGACTGAAGCCCTGCCTACGGTGGTCATGGCAAGCGCAAACCCAGACAAGGTCGAAGAAATCGCGATCTTGATGGCCGACGTTGCCAACATTCAACCGCGCCCAGCCGATGTTCCCGACGTTGTCGAGGATGCCGACACCCTCGAAGGCAACGCCCGCCTGAAAGCAGTTGCCATCTGCAAAGCGACCGGCCAGCCCGCAATCGCCGACGACACCGGCCTCGAGATCGACCACCTCGACGGTGCCCCAGGCGTACACACCGCCCGCTTTGCGGGCGAGAACGCGACGTACGCCGACAACGTGGCCAAGACCTTGGCCGTGCTCAAGGGCGTACCTCTGGCCAGTCGCACTGCGCGCTTTCGCACCGTAGCTCTGCTCGCATACCCCGACGGATCCGAGGTCGTTGCCCACGGTGTCGTCGAAGGACACATCGCGCTGAGCGAAGCAGGCAACGGCGGCTTTGGGTACGACCCAATCTTCGTGCCCAGCGACGGCCGCAACCAAACATTCGCCGAGATGGATCCCACGACCAAACACGCAATCTCACACCGCGGGCGAGCGTTTCGAGCCCTCAAAGCGCGACTTTCCTAGGCCTGCGTAACCAGCTGACCTGGTCGTTCGGCCCAAATATCGACAGTTTCGCGACATTGTGGTCAAGGTCCACGTCAAACCTGTCGTAGCTCTGAATGTCCGCCGGGGAAACCCGAAAGACAAATCCAGCGCTCATAGCTCAATTGGATAGAGCACCCGGTGCTTTCTGGGAAGGTTTGGGGTTCGACTCCCTGGGGGCGCGCAAAACACGACAACACGAAATCGGCCGCCCTCCGGGGCGGCCGATTTCTGTTTTGTTCTCGACACTTCCGGTCGAGATCCGCGGAAGCCGTCATGGTCGCTACGCGAGCTCCGCTCCCCTCGAGCGCTTTCTCAATGCGATGTTTCAGCTCGGAGAGATGAAACTCGGGTTCGGGGAAGCCCGTCAGGGCCGAGTCGATACTACGACGTCCAGCGCTTGCCGAGGAATGACTCGAACTCAGTCGGGTCGATCGGCTTGGAGAACAAATATCCCTGCACCAGATCGCACTTGAGGGCAGCGAGCTGGTCGAGCTGGTCTTCGGTCTCGACACCTTCGGCCACGACGGTGAGGTTGAGGCCATGGGCCAGCGCAATGGTGGCGCGAGTGATCGCCGAATCGTCCTCGTCAACCCCAAGGCCGTTCACGAAACTGCGGTCGACCTTCAAGAAGCTGATCGGGAAGCGCTTCAGGTATGACAACGAAGAGAACCCGGTGCCGAAGTCGTCGAGCCCAATTCGGATGCCGAGGTCACGCAGGCGTTGCAGCGAAGCTTCGGTGGTGGGGTTGCCGTCGATGAGCGCACTTTCGGTGAGCTCGATCGCAAGCTGCTCGGGAGCGAGACCAGCGGTTTCGAGCTCGAGGCGAAGGTTCTCGACGTAGTTGGGATCGGTAAGTTGTCGAGCCGACACGTTCACCGCAATCGAAAGCGGATCCTGGCCAGGAACGCCCATGCGCGACCATTTTGCTGTCTGGCGAACTGCCTTCACAAGCACTTGATGGCCCAGCGTTGAAATGAGCCCCGAATCCTCGGCGACATCGATGAACTCGCCTGGCATAACCAACGAGCCGTCTTCATTGCGGATACGCACGAGCGCCTCTGACCCGGCAAGCCGGCCATCGCTGGCTTTGAGCACCGGCTGGTAATGAACGACGAGCGCATCGTGTTCGATGGCATGGCGCAACTTGTTCTCGACCTCGAGGCGGCGCACAGCCTGGTCGCGGAGATGATCGTCAAATACCACCGCGAGGTCGCGACCCTTTTCCTTGGCCCGGCGAAGGGCAGTATCGGCGTCGCGGAGAAGATCATCGGGATGTTCTTGCCCTTCGGCAATCGCGATGCCGATCGAGGTTGTGATGACCGCGGTCTGGTCGCCGATGCGAATTGGTTGGGTCAGCGCCTTGCGAAGTCGGCGGGCCGCAACCACTGCGTCGCCACGGCGAAGCATGTCGCTGATAACGACGGCGAACTCGTCGCCTCCGAGACGGGCGACGACATCACCCGGGCGGATAACGCCTTCGATACGTGACGCAACTTCGTTCAACAGGTCATCGCCAGCTTGATGACCGAGCGACTCGTTGACCACGTTGAAACGGTCGAGGTCGAGAAACAAAAGCCCGACGAGCAGACGTCGGTCGCGAGCTCGGCGAAGCGAATCGCCCATGCGCTCGATGAGCAGGGCTCGATTCGGAAGGCCAGTGAGGTCGTCGTGGTAGGCCTGGGCTTCGAGCTGTTCGGTGGCCGCTACCCGGTCGGTCACGTCTTTGGCGTTCAGGACGATGCCACCAACGGCAGGGTTGTCGAGCAGGTTGTTGGCGGTGACCTCGAGGTTTCGATACGAGCCGTCGCCATGGGCGATGCGAAGCGCTGTTGTGACTGGGTTCGGGCCAGGCACCGCGCCATCGCCGAGGACGGCCCCAGCCATCTCATAAGCCCTATCCAAGTCGTCGGGGTGGACGAGTTCGATGATGTCAACACCGCCGAGGCTGCCAGGCTGATGAGCCAGCACCCGCTCGACCGCAGGAGATGCATAAATGACGGTGCCGTTCTCGCGAATGACCACGAGCAGGTCGGCAGCGTTCTCGACTAGCGCGTGCATCCGATTCTCGGATTCGGCGATCTGTGCTTGCGCGGCCCGAAGCTCGGTGAGGTCGCGGGCAACCAGTGAAATTGCTTCGTTCGCGCCCGAGGCGTTCTCGTGGGCCACCAACATGGCCGACACCGGGATAGGCCGGCCGTCGGCGCCAACCAGCGTCGTCTCGCCCCGCCATGTTCCGGTCTCTTGCACCGAAGAAAGCGCAGTGGTGCCGAACTCGGGAATGGCTGTGCCGTCGAGCAGCTGTTGGATACGCAACGGGGTGACGTCGGTTCCGAGCACTTCGGCCATCGTGTCGTTCAGCCACACCACCGATTGGCCGTCGGGGCTCAGGATGCAAACAAGGTCCTTGGTTGCTTCGAGTACCCGAGACAGTTCCTCGGCCCGGCGGGCCGCGTCGATGTCGGCGGTGGTGTCGTCGAACGACAGCAGCGAAGCGCCGGGCTGCGACAGGGGAGTGGTGGTGACATCAAGCCAGCGATATTCGCCACCGGTGGTGATGACCCGGAGCCGACCTCGAACGCCCTCGCCCTTCTGGGTTGCAGCAAGCAGAGCCGCACGGAAGTCGTCCCGACCGTCCTCGTCGACCCGACTGAGCCAGCCAAGACCGGCGGCGTCGGCAGCGGTCTGGCCGGTGATCTCGGTCCAGCGCGTGTTGACCTCGGTCATCGTCGTGCTGTCGATGAGCCTCGCCATGCCTTGCGGGCTGCGCGCAATGAGGTCGCGTATCTGGCGAGCCTGGTCGTCGGCAGCCGCGGTCTCGACCATGGCCAGCACCACAGGGCCCGAGGCGGTCTGCTGTGGCCAACACTGGAAGTCGACCCCGCGCAGCATCCCAGCGGTCCGCAGCTGAAATGACCGGCGAACGGTAGAGCCCTCGCTGGCCGAGCGGAACGTCTCGTCAAGCAACAAGCTCTCGGCCGGATCAGCCAGCAAATCGATCACGGGCTGATTCGAAGCTGCCTCAAGTCCGAGCACCGAGAGCGCCTGGGCGTTGGCTGCTTGCACACGATGCTGTTCATCGATTACGACGAGACCGAACGGCACTGTCGACAACAGCGAGGCGACCTGGTCGGTCTGTTGGAGATCAGGGTTGTGAGAAGTCATAGCTGCTTACGTGGGTAGTGCGGACGGGGGGAATCGAACCCCCAAGCCCTTTCGGGCACCAGGACCTAAACCTGGCGCGTCTGCCAGTTCCGCCACGTCCGCAGAACGTGACCGAAGACTACATGCCAACCAACACCGTCGTCGAGATGGTGCGGTCGGTTCCCTCATGAGCGAATTAACACAGAACCGCCTCGCGACCGATACAGAGAGGTAACCTCGATTCGCTGCACAGAACGCTCAACCAGACCTTCTGGTCCAGGATGAAATATCTGTGCTCTCACAGCGTTGGTTGGGCAACACGACCACCCCAAACTCAGGAGAACAATGGGCATCGAACTTCCCGGCACTTCGTACGCAGCATCGCTGACCGAAGACGTGTCGCGCATGGACATCTACAACCGCTTGTTGAAAGACCGAATCATCTTTCTTGGCACCGATGTCAATGATGAGATCGCCAACTTCCTCAGCGCGCAGATGCTCCACCTCGAGAGCCAAGACCCCGAGAAGGACATTTGGCTCTACATCAACTCTCCAGGTGGCTCGGTTACCGCAGGCATGGCCATCTACGACACCATGCAATTCGTAGCCCCCGACGTCGGCACCCTCTGCATGGGCCTCGGCGCATCGATGGGACAATTCCTCCTCGGCGCAGGCGCTAAGGGCAAGCGTTACGCACTGCCTCACGCCCGCGTCATGATGCACCAGCCACTCGGTGGCGTCCGCGGTCAGGCCACCGACATCGCCATCCAGGCAGAACAGATGGGCCAGACCAAGCGCATGATGCAAGAACTCATTGCCGAACACACCGGCCAAAGCGTCGAGACCATCGAAGCCGACTCCGATCGTGACCGCTGGTTTACCGCCGAAGAAGCCAAGGAATACGGCATCATCGACAAAGTCATCACGTCGCGAGGCGACATCTAACTCCCGGAGCTTCGCTCCTCCAGCTGTCGCAATCCGTCGCTGCGCTCCTCGATGCTCGGCTGCTACGCCCGAGGCGCCTTTCCGTCGCTCGTCCCTCCCTCCTTGGGAGCTGGCGATTCGGCGGTGCGTATACAGGCTCTCGCGTTTAGCTGTGAGCAGCTCCGCTGTCGCAGTGAACAATGGTTCAGGGGTTCCCGGGGTCCGTCGCTTATACGCATTGAGGACTGCTTGCCGCGTGCGGGAGTGAGGGACGAACGACCAGGCTCCGCCTCGGGCGCAGCAGCCGAGCACCCAAAGCGAAGCGACGGTGCGACCGCTGGAGGAGCGAAGCTCCGGGAAATAAAGCCCGGGAATTACCTCGCGGCTTCGGCTAGGGCGCGGAGTTCGGCTACTCCTTCGGTGAGGCTTTCGTAGCGGAACAACGCGCTGCCCGAGATGAGGACGTTGGCACCAGCGCTTGCTGCTCCGGCGATGGTGTCCTTACTGATGCCACCGTCGACTTCGAGGTCGATGTCGTAGCCACTGGCATCGAGCATTGCTCGGCAGGCCGCGATCTTCGGTTCCATTGTTTTGATGTACTTCTGGCCACCGAAACCAGGGTTCACCGTCATTATCAGCACCATCTCGACCAGATCGAGCACGTGCTCGATTTCGGTGATTGGCGTCGACGGGTTCAGCGCTACCGCAGCATTGCCACCGAGGTCGGCGATGTTGGCCAGCGTGCGATGCAAGTGCTTGGCGCTTTCGGCGTGCACGATCAGCAGGTCACATCCGGCGTCGATGTACTGCTTGGCCATGAGGTCGGGGTCGGCCACCATCAGATGAGCCTCGAAACGAACGTCGGTGTACGGCCTACAGGCCGCAATGACGTCGGGACCAAAGGTGAGGTTGGGGACGAAGTTGCCGTCCATGACATCCCATTGAATTCGGTCGACACCAGCATCTCCGAGGCGTCGACATTCCTCACCGAGATCAGCGAAGTTGGCGGGCAGAACAGAGGGCACGATTTCGATCGGACGTGGCATGGAACGGACCCTAGAGCGTGCGCTGCGCAAGTCCCGTATCCTGCGACCATGACGTCGGCTTCGAACCCCTCCGAACCCATCGAACTCACGCTTGACCGACCCGCGAATGGCGGCGCTGCCGTTGGCCGTGACAACGACGGCCGGGTGGTGTTTTGCGACGGAGGGTTGGCCGGCGAGACGGTCCGGGTGCAGTTGAAGACCCAGAAGAAGTCGTTCGCTCGAGGCCAGGTTGTTGAAGTCATCGAGCCAGCTCCGGGCCGGCGTGAACCGGCGTGCCCCACACACCATGCAGGTTGTGGAGGCTGCGACCTCGCTCATGCCACCGCCGACACCCAACAAGAAATCAAGAGGCACGTAGTACGGGACTCGCTCGTCCGGATTGGCCGACTCGACGACGCGCTCGTCGACGATGCGATCGCCGCAGGTTCAGCGGCGGTGCATGCCTCAATCCCGGACAGATATCGCACGACGGTGCGGCTTGCGATCAGCGGCGACCGCGCCGGGTATCGCCGACGCGCAAGCCACGACACCGTCGTGCCCGATAGTTGTCTCGTCGTGCACCCACAGCTCGAAGCAATGCTGACCAACGTACGGTTCCGGTCAGGTGCCGGAAGTGAAGCCGTGCTTCGAGTTAGCGAGCACACCAAAGATGCCTTCATCATGGTCGACGGTGATCCCGCAGCCGTCGACGCCTCAGCCGTTGAGCCGGTGGGCGAACTGGCAATCCTGTCGAAGGCGAACGGTGCCAAGACTCACCTCATCGAGCATGCCGGTGGCCGTGACTGGCAGGTGTCCGCAGCATCGTTCTTTCAGGCCGGCCCCCACGTCGCGTCAGCGCTGGTCGATGCGGTCACCTTCGCTGCCGGCGACCTTGCCAACAGAGACCTCGTCGATGCCTATGCGGGTGTTGGGCTGTTCGCTGGTTCGGTTGGAGCGAGTGCTCAATCGGTCGTTGCGGTCGAACAATCTGCCAGCGCCATCGCCGACGCTCGCGTCAACTTGGCCGAGTTCACCGATGCGGTCATCTTGTGCGAAGAGGTTGAATCGTGGATGGCCTTTCCTGCAGACACCGTCATCGCCGACCCCGCCCGTGCCGGTTTGGGCCGAAAAGGCGTCGCTGCCCTCATGGCCAGTAACGCGGATCGATTTGTGTTGGTTTCATGCGACACCGGCTCGCTCGGCCGAGATGTGCAACTGCTAGCCAGTGAGGGGTACACGCTCGATTCGGTGCAGGTCATCGACGCGTTTCATGACACCAGCCATGCCGAGGTTGTTGTCGCACTTCACCGCTGAGAGCGCGCATTGGTCTGCAAACGATCACTTTCCCGGTTAAGTCGTGAACCCAATTGTGGGTCAAACTGCCTATCGAGGCCGCCCCTATAGCGGTTCTACCGTTGTTCCAGGCCTCATTTTCGAGGAGGGGAGGGCGTCGTGCGGCTACAGATCGAGTACTCAGATTCCACTCGATCTGTCGCGATCTCCGTTGATGGGGAACATGCCACCGCTGCGGACCTCGCTCGAGAATTGCGATTTGACCCGGCGGTCGCGGTCACCGTCGACGGCAGTGTCCACTTGCCGGACACGCTGCTGTCCGACATCGCGTTTTCGGAAGGCTCTCGGGTGTCGTCGCTGGGGGTCACGTCGAACCGCCGATCGGGGCTTGGACACACCTGGGCCGGGGTGACCGGAGGGCCCGGAGCCGGGGCAGTCCGAAATATGGATGCCGTTGGCTACGTCGCGGTTGGACGCAGTGAGCAGAACGAACTGCCGATCGACAACCCGAACGTGTCGAACGCTCATGCCATCATCGAACGCTTGCCCGACGACAAGTTCCTCGTCGATGATCTCGACTCGCTGAACGGTACGTGGGTCAAGGGGCGTTCGATTTCGAAGCCGACAAACGTGGCCGTCGATACACCGATTCGCATTGGGTCGTCATCATTACGGGTGCGCGATGTCGACCACAGCGATCAGCCGCTTGGGGTGAGCCAAGACCATACGGACGAGCGCGGCAAGGTGCTGATGAACCGCCCGCCGCGCACTCCGCTTCCGAACCCGCAACAACCAATCACGTTGCCCGACCGCCCGGCTGAGCGGGTAGCGCCAGCTCTCACGATGGTGTCGTTGCTCGTGCCGATCATCTTTGCGGGTGTCATGGTGGTCGCTCTTGGGTCGTGGCGTTACGCGATCTTCGGGCTCCTTTCGCCGGTGATGGCGATTGGCAACTGGCTCTCGGGAAAGCGCCGTGTCAAGCGCGAACGCGAGGGCGACGTGCGAACCCATCGCGAATCGCTGAGCACACTGAAACGGCAGTTGGGTGAGGCAGTCGAGCATGAACGACGTCGCCGCTCGGGCATCGGGCCCGACTTGCTCGAGGTTCGCCGCCGAATCGAACTTCCTTCTACCCGTCTGTGGGAACGACGCCTGGCCGATGCTGATGCACTCAACGTTCGAGTCGGCGTTGGCCAGATCTCGTACACGCCGCCGACCGAATCAAAGGCTGACACCGTAGCAATGGACGTCGAGGCGATGGTCGAGGACCATCGGGTAGTCGACGACATCGAGCTCCTCGCCGACCTGCGTCTCGGCCCGCTTGGCGTGGTTGGCGATGCGACGCTGAACGACGGCGACGATGCGCTTCGTGATGGCGTGGCCCGAGCGATCACGTTGCAGCTCGCCACCCACCACGGACCTGCCGACTATCGCATCGCGGTGCTCACTACGCCCGACCAAGTTGACCGGTGGGAATGGGCCCATTGGCTGCCCCATAGTCGCAATGCGACAGAGGCAAGCATGGTGCTTGCCGGCGACGCCGCATCGGCATTCGCAACGAACATTATCGACGCCTTCGAGGCTGACTCTGCCGCTGACATTCTCCGACCGGGCTGGCTACTCATCGTCGACGACCTCGAGCTGCTCCATCGACGATCGAGCGCGCTGCGCCGTCTACTCGAACGGCCAGATGCAAACATCTTTGGCGTCGTACTCGCAAGTACCGCCGACCAGCTACCGGCGTCTACCGCCACCGTCGCAACAATCTCCTCGGCTGACGGCGAGCTGGCACTGACGTTCCCGCGCGAACCGCAGCGAATTGAATCTGGCATTGTCGATATTGCCTCGATCGAGGTGGCCCGCGACCTCGCTCGACAGCTCGCACGATTTGAAGACCCTGAACTTCCAATGCCGGGCGGCGATGTGCCCCGCATCGTCCGTGCGGAAGACCTCTTCGGCGTGCTCACCCCCGAGGCCATCCAACGCCGATGGATGCTCAGCACCCGAAGCGACACCTTGCAAACATCAATCGGTATTGGTGAGCAGGGGCTTATGCCGCTCGACATGGTCAGCGACGGCCCGCATGCTCTTGTGGCCGGTACTACCGGTTCGGGCAAGTCGGAGCTGCTTCGTACGTTTATTGTCGGGCTCGCCACCAACTACGACCCTGACGACCTGGTCTTTGTGCTGATCGATTACAAGGGCGGCTCGGCTTTTGATGCGTGCGCTCGGCTACCGCACGTCGTTGGCATGGTTACCGACCTCGATGACCATCTTGCCGAACGAGCGTTGCTGTCGCTCGAGGCCGAGCTGCACCACCGCGAGGCGGTTCTTCGTGCGGTGGCGGCCAAGGACGTTGCGGACTATCGCCAGCTCGGCTCTCCGCAAGGACCGTTGCCTCGCCTGATCGTGCTAATCGACGAGTTCGCCACGTTGCGATCCGAGCTACCCGACTTCGTCTCGGCCCTCATCGGCATTGCTCAGCGTGGCCGAAGCCTCGGCGTTCATCTGGTGCTGGCGACTCAGCGCCCAGCCGGCGCAGTTGATGCAAACATTCGAGCAAATACCAACTTGCGAATTGCGCTTCGCATGCAGGACCCAGCCGATTCTGTTGACGTCATCGACAAGCCAACCGCAGCCGAGCTCTCGCGTTCCACTCCTGGACGTGCCTACGTTCGCACCGGTGAGGGCGAGCTGGCGATTGTGCAATCGGGCTTTCTGTCCGGTCCCGCGGGCGCAGACCTGCCCCCGGTCCGAATTGCCGACATCCCCGTCGGTTCAGGCCACGGGCCCGAGTTTCCCCATGTCGATTCGAGCGGTGACACCACCGAGCTCGAACTGATCGTCGAGACCATTCTTCAGACGCCAAGGCGCGGCCCGACGCCGAGACGGCCATGGCTGCCCGACCTTCCAGTCGACGTCGAGATGAGCACCCTGGGTGGCTTGGATACCGACCATCAGGCCGATGCCAGTGGAGGGCTCGGGCGTCTTCGTGTGGCGCTTGGTGACGACCCTTCACATCAGCGTCGGTTGATCCGCACGTGGGCGCCTAGTGACGGCGGCATCGTCTTGGTCGGAGCTCTTGGCAGTGGCGTCAGCACCTCGGTGCGGAGCCTGATCGTCGGCCTTGGGCGAACGCAGAGTTCGAGGTCGGTGTGGGTCTTCCCGGTGGATCACAGCGCTGGCGGACTCTCGGGAATCGACGCGTATCCGCACGTCTCGCCCGTTATTGCTGCCAACGACGAGGCGCGCCATGCCCGGTTGTTCTCTCTGCTCAACGAGACTCTCGACGCTCGACGTCAGATGTCGCGCGACGAGGTCGAGTCGCTGCCGCTCATGGTGGTGGCCATCGACGGGATGGCGTCGTTCATCGAAGCGAACGATCTGAACAGCGGCACATCGAACGGCGAGCTGTGGGAGCGAATCGTCCGTGATGGCCCGCTTGTCGGCATCGTCACCATCGTCGGAGCAACCCGCCGAGGTGATGTCCCCCGCAACACGTGGACGATCGCAACCGAGCGAATCTTGCTCGAACAATCGGACCCAACCGCGTTTGCCGACATCGGCGTCCGGCCAACCGCCGTTCCCAAATTCGTGCCCGGCAGAGCAATGTGGGGCAGCGATGCCATGGTGGTGCAAATGCTGAACTGGGAAGCGAGCCTCACTCCTGAACAGTGCGTTGTCACCGACGAACTTCCCGACATCACCCCACTCGACGCCGAGATCGACCGGGCTGTGCTCGACGGCACCAGTACCACGATCGAGCCGAACCTTGTCGTGCCGATTGGCATCGATGATGCCAGCCGCCGAGTCACCCAACTGACGGTTCGCGCGGGCGAGCACGCCACGATCAGCGGGCCGTCTGGCAGCGGCCGCACGAGCACACTTACGCTCATCGCCGAGCAACTCCGCAGTGATCACCCTGACTTGGTGCTCGTGGGCGTGGCCCCGGCACCGGTTGCAGCACTGTTTACTTCAGGCGTGTTCGATGCCCATGGCGCAGTGGAGGGGCTAAGTCACGTGCTGTCGATGGCCCTGACCGACCCACGCCGTTGGGTGATCATCGTGGACGATGCTGAACGGGTCGACGTCGACGATGGCCCGCTCGTGGACCTTGCCAAGAATGCGCCGCCGAATGTCACGATCATTGCGGGTATGCGATCGTCGGTTGCTCGACAGGCGTATGGGCATTGGACTCGATTTGTCCGCGCATCAGGTGCTGGCATCTTGTTGCAGCCAGATCCCGCCACCGATGGCGACCTCCTTGGGGTGCGATTGCCACGCAACGTTCGCTTGCCCGACCTTCCTGGCCGCGGCTATCTGGTCGCTGCTGGTGACCCCCACGTAGTGCAGGTCTGTAGCTAAACGGCCCCGGGAAACCTTCAAGCGGCGCTCGCTCTGGGCGTCGATGTCGCGCGCCTCATCCAGTGTTTTCAATCAAACATCCACTGTTCGATACATTTCATATCGTTTTGTTCACTCCGAGTTGACATGAAACACTCTGGAGTGCATAGTGGTTAACGAAACAACACGAAATGTACTAACGACTTAGGAGAGTTTCACATGAGTGCTTTTATTGGTGGCAACCTGGATTCGATTGCGCAGAGCGCAGACCGGATCGACACGTCAGCGGCGTTGGCCGTTACGACCGGTACCGAGACCTCGAGTGCAGCCGAGATGCTGCAGACGGCAGTGAACGAGGCCATGAGCGACCTGATGAAGAAGTTCGATGTCATCGCAGGCGAGCTGACTAAGGACATCAACGCCACACACACCCAGCTCGTAAGCGCTGACTGGAAGGGTGCCTCGCGTGACAATGCTGTTGCCATCAAGGAGCAGCTGCAGGGTCAGGTCAACACCGTGCTCGGCAACGCAACCACGAACCTCGGCCTCGAACGCGATGCGTTCAACACCCGCGCGGGTGCAATTGTCGACAGCGTCAACCAGGAGTTCAAGTCGGTGATGTCCCAGATCGACCTCGAATACACCAACCTGGCCAAGGCCTCCCGTCAGACCCGCGAGAACCTCCTCGCTGCTGACGCAACGATCAAGATGGGCTAAGTCCCTCGTAATCGCACGCTCACCAACTCGGTTGGTGAGCGAGGCGAACGGCGACGCCGCCAACGCCGAAACAGCCGCTCTGGGGAGTACCTCAGAGCGGCTGTTTGCGTTTTGTTTTGGAGGAGCGAACGGCGATGACGGGGCAGTGGTCGCTGGGGGAGAGGCTTGGTTCTCGCCACTTGCGAAGCGCTCGGCACGACGTGAAGTCGTCGGCCACGTCGGCTCCGGCTAAGACAAGGTCCAATCGATACCCCTTGCCCTTACCGAACTGCCCAGCCGAGTAGGAGTACCAGCTGTAGCCCGGGTCTTCGGGGTGGAGTGTTCGTGCGATGTCGGTGAACCCTTTGTCGAGCAACTTGGCCACAGCGGCCCTTTCCTCGGCGGTGACCAGATTGCT